>NZ_LGYX01000010.1:0-96758 GCF_001264395.1 Pantoea sp. CFSAN033090
GGCGAAGTGCGTGTCTTTCGCTGTCTTTAGTAAAGGGCAATGCTCGCTGCAGATTCTTGCAGCGAGCAGTTTTTGAGATATTCACTATGCAAATAGAAAAATTATTATGTGAAAAACACAAAGTAACCACTCTTCAGTTATCAGTGATTGCAGCAAAAGCTCCAAAAAGGTATCGCGTTTACTACATCCCGAAGCGCACTACCGGGTTTAGAGTAATCGCACAGCCCACAAAGAAAATAAAAGAAATACAAAGAACATTGGTTGCTTACCTAAAAGACTTTTTACCAGTTCATTCATCTGCAACCGCTTATCAAAACAATATCAGTATTAAAGATAATGCAAATAGACATAAGAGAAATGACTATTTATTAAAGATGGATTTTCAAAATTTTTTTAATAAGGTTAAGCCTGAATTATTTTTTGCGAAATTGAATAAACTTGACTTTAATATTACAAGAAAAGATGAAAGTCTTTTACGCGATTTTTTATTCTGGAAGCCTGGGCAAAAAAGAAGCAAAACTCATATTTTGAGTGTAGGTGCGCCTAGCTCACCTTTTATTAGTAATTTCGTTATGTATGAATTTGATAAAGCAATGCATGAATTTTGCGTTAGCATGGGTGTTGTTTACACAAGATATGCTGATGATATTACTTTTTCTACATCAAGCAAAGGCATGTTATTTGTCATTCCACGCATCGTTAAAGCACTGCTTGCAGAACATGCTTCCGGGTTGACCGTTAATGAGTCGAAAACAGTCTTCTCATCTAAAGCACATAACCGGCATATCACTGGAGTGACAATCACAAATGAAGGGAAGCTTTCTATCGGTCGTAAGAAAAAAAGGCATCTATCATCATTGATATTTAGGTACAGCTTGAATGAGCTTACGGAAGAAGAAGTACTTAATGCAAAAGGATTGCTGTCATATTGCATTCATATCGAGCCTGATTTTATCCTCAGAATGAAGGTAAAATACGGACATGATTTAATCAATAAGTTTCTAGCGGAGGGGGCCAGGTGAGTGAATCAAAAAAAAGACTAGACATAATCTTTTCTGATTTCTTAGAAATGATTGAAGGTAATTTACCTGCTAACATTATAAGAAACTCTCAACAATTGAGAGTATTAAATGAAGCTCTCAATAACGATAATTTATATCTAAAAAAATTATCAGTTAGTGACTTTAAAAGATTACGAGAAGTGTTTGTTACTTTAGAAGATGATTTAACTGTATTTGTTGCAGATAACGGATACGGAAAAACAACGTTACTTGATGCAATTGCTATTTCGCTCAGCTGGTTAAGGTCAAACATTCAAAAAAAAGACAAGCCGGGAACCTATATTAAAGATTTCGAAATTAATAATTCTCCAGATGCTCATTATGCATCTATTGCTTCAACGTTCAAGATTCAACAGTATAATTGCAACCTGCTCATTACTAATGCAAAAGAAGGCGTTTCATTTAAAAGGAAGAATGAACTACAGGAAATAAAAGAAATTGCGACTATGTATCGGCATGTTAATACGCTTATGAAAAATTCAAGCCTTCCTTTAATGGCTTATTATTCCATAGTGAGATCAAATGTCGGGGGGGGTGTCGATAACAAAAGAAAGCCCATTAAAAATAAAAACTCTTGGTCAAAATTTGAAGATTATGAAGATATAGTTTTCGATAGAAATGATTTTGGAGATTTCTTGAGCTGGCTTACTTTTCTCCGTAACAAAGCTGCACATGAAAATTCTGACTTATACGGTAGTGCTGATTTGCTTATTAAGGAAATAGAAAGCATTACTGGAACGCTTAATCAATTATCTTCAATTACCGGTATAGATAAAAATGTTATTTCTAATCTAGAGATCAGCCGTGAAGAAAAAAGGATCATGCTTCAAAAGGTTAACGCCAATGATAATAACCTGTTAAATTCATCAGCCTTTTATAAAAGCGTGACTAATGCTATCCTTAAATTTTTACCTGAGTTTGAAAGTATCAATTTGGTCTATGGGGAAAGTGATGTCAAACTTGTTTTGACTAAGGACAATGTAGAACTCGATGCCCAACAACTTTCCCAAGGCGAGAAAACTATCTTGACACTTGTTGGTGATTTAGCAAGAAGACTATCCTTACTAAACCCAATGTTAGAAAATCCATTCGAAGGGCGAGGTATAGTATTAATTGATGAAATAGACCTTCATTTACATCCACATTGGCAACAGCAAATTATTGAAAGGTTGTTGACAACTTTCCCCAATCTTCAATTCATCATTTCGACGCATAGCCCTCAAGTGATTTCAACTGTCCCTGAAAGATGCATTAGGATTCTTGAAGAATCTTTAAACGAATTTGGTGAGAAAGAGATAAAAATTGTTAGTCCTAGATATCAAACTAAAGGCTTAACTAATAACGATGCCCTTTTGTATGGCATGAAAACAGACCCAACCCCCCATCTAAAAGAGGTGGCGTGGTTAAATGAATATAAAAAACTAATCGAGCTTGGCGAATTTAATGATGAAAAAGGCACTTCTCTAAGAGCTAAGTTAGATAGCCATTTCGGTAAAACGCATCCTCTGATTCTTGAGTGTGATGAACTAATATCGCTAGTTAATTTTAAACAAAAATTGAAAAACAAAAAAACACAGAGTTGAGGTTCACTTATGAGATTTCTAGTAAGGCCGGTGGATGGCCCAGCTATTTTGAGAAATTTTAATCATCAAAACGATGATTGGGACACTCTATCGAGTGCTCATAAACGTCTTATATGGGTTGAGTTGAAAAAAATGCAAGGCAACCTATGCGCTTATTGTGAAAGAAGAATAGATTTTAAAAAGGAAGGCGATAAGCACATTGAACATTTTTTGAGGAAGGGTATTCACCCACACTTAACTTTTGCTTGGGAAAATTTATTTGGATCGTGTGGTGAAAAGCAACGTTGTGGTTTTTTCAAGGATAAGCAAGATTATAGTGAGTCGGACTTGTTAAAGATGGATGAGTTGAATCCAGAGCTTTATTTTAGATTTTTTTATAATGGTGATGTCGAAATAAGACCTAACATAGGTCCGAGAATGTCTCATGTTGCTCAAGTGACATTAAAAGTCTTCAATTTAAAACCTAACGCAGGTGGTGTGCGTGCAGAGCGTAATGCTGCAATCAATCGAGGCATTAAGTCAATAAAAATTTATGCCAACATTGCCAGGCAGTTAATTGAGGAAGGAGCTGATGTTTCAGACGCTCGTGATTTAGTTCGTGATGAATATTACGAAAGCATTAAGAATCACGAATTTATAACCGCTCACAAACATGTTTTTGAGGATTTTTTAGCTTGAAAATAAAGAGTGATTTTTAGGTGTTACATGAAATTCATTTAAAGCAGCCACAGTTAGTGGCTGCTATAGCTTAACAACAATGTCAATTTTTTTATTCTTCAGTTTGCAATCTGTATGTCTCGAAGCGAATTACTTCTTCATTTAACCAGCTATTCAATTCCTGCAATCGCTTTTGTAGAGGCATCAGCTCATTACGTACAAACACTAAACTTGCTTTCTCCACATCCCCAAACCCCCCAACATTATTCGGCATAATCCCCATCAGCTGAGGCGGTACGCGATGTACGGCCAGCATGTCGTCGCGGCTCATATTCTTAATGTTCAGAAATTCATCCTTCGCCGCCACCTATGACAGCGGGATGATCTGAATGCCGTCCTTTTTTCGGTTCGGACTGTACATAAACAGGTTGCGGAAGTTGCCAGGGCCCTTCGCGCTTTTCATGGCGTTGCGGATGTTGTCCACGTCCTGCTGGCTCTGCGCCGGGTCGGTCATGTACATGATGAAGCCCGCATGGCTGTTGTTCAGGTAATACTTGCGGCGGAACAGCGTAGCCGACTCGTTCAGCAGCGCCGACGGGATGGCAGACAGGTAGCCCGGCAGGCCGTAAATCTCCTGATTGATGTCCGGTTCCATCAGGTGAAACACGCAGCCCTTCGCAAACTCATACGGCTCCGTGTTAATGCCATAGTGCGCATACCAATACGTGTCCAGGTAAAGGCCGCGCCGGGTGAACTTCTCCAGCGACGGCTCCAGCTTCAGCGCGTTACCGAGGCGGCTGGTCCGCTTCTCAAGATAGGCATTGCCAAAAATCAGGTAATCCAGCGCAAAGCGGCTGAACGCCTGCTGACTCAGCAGGCGGTGAGGGATAAAGGTACTCGCCAGAATATTGCACTTTACGCTGATGGGTGAGCTGTGATGCACGGCGGCGCGGAACGTGCGCGCCAGCCCGTCGACGCTTACGGGCGGTTCATACCAGTGATCATTGATAACACACTCCACGTAGTCCAGCAGTTCGCGGCGGTCCAGCACCGGGATCGGGTCACCAAAGGTAAACGCCTCCGACGCTGCCCCGCTGGTCATGTTATCCGGCTGTGGCACGGGCTGCGTGCGGGTGCGGTTCCTGCGTTTGCTCATCAGTAAATCTCCACAATGTTCTGCGTGTGTGCCGCCTGTCCCTGCAGCGGCTCGTTTGCCAGCGCGTGCATGGTCGCCCAGGCTAAATCGCCGTGGCTGACTTCCTCGCTGCGGCTGGTTTCATAGGTCGGACGGTTGCCGCTGGCCGTTGTGGCCTTGCGGATAGACATGAATGACTGCGCGATGTCGAGGTGGCTGGCGTCAAACGCCAGCCGCCCGCTGGCGATGGTGTCGTAAGCCTTCAGCGCCGGGGTGTTTTTCACGTTCGGGTTATAGACAAACTCCTTCACCTGCGGGAAAAACGCTTTGACGTTTTCATACACGCCAAGCCCGACGCCGGTGGAGTCGATGCCTACACCGGCGTGATAGCCAGCTTGCTGCATATCCGAGAACCGGCAAAAAAACCAGTGGCGAAGGTGAAGCGCAGGCGACGTAAAACCACGGCAAAGAAGAAGGAACCGGAGGCGAAGCAGGGCGATTACCTGATCGGCACGGATGAAAACGTGCTGGTACTGAGCCGCACTTACGCGAACCGGGGCAATGCAGGCGGGCTGCCAAAATGCAGTGGGGACGCCTGCAGCGCCTTGCAGTGACGTTTCCATTCAGCTGGTAAAAGGACGCGCTGAGCTTTACACGGAAATGCCGGTGAAGGTCAGCGGCTTCAAGCAGCAAATTGATGCGGAGGAGTGGATAATCACGACGCTGACGCATGGGCTTAGTGCCGAGAACGGATATACAACAAGTATTGAGCTTGAAGTGAAAATAGATTCACTTGAAATGGATTTGTGTTATCTCAAATTGGTTAAATTGGATAATATTAATCTCAATTGGGTTTTGGAGATGACGTTATGATGAATTGCCCTTTGTGCGTGAATGCTGCACATACCTGCAGCAGTTTTCAGGTATCAACAATAACTAAAGAACGATACAACCAGTGCCAGAACATCAATTGCAGCTGCACGTTTAAATCTCATGAGACCGTGTCAGAGATCATCATGTGGCCGGGCAGTTTTAAGCCAGTACCACCATATTCGGGAGGTAACCGGCAACAATCGTTATGGCTTTAAACGCTGTTATTTGCTGATTCTTCCACAATGTATTCCCCTTTTTAATTTCAATTATTTTTGTGATTATTTGTTTGAAGGAGTGATAAAAAAGAATAGATAGCCACTCTATAAGAATGGCTTTTTTTATTTTGCTTGATGGTCAATTAACATACGCGGAAATTGGCACTGGAATATCACACCCAATCTCATCCCTTAGACGTTTAAGTTGACGATAAATTTTCATACGCAATATTTCTAAATGTGTGTGGAACATACTGTGGTCTTGAGAAAGTTCATTCATGAACTCTCTATTTGCATCCTGAATTCCTTGAATGATACCTTTTAAGCGTTTGTCTGCGTCAATATCTCGCATCTCTTTTTGGATGGCCTTTCTTAATTCAATTATTGACTTAGTAGCATATTCTTCTCTTTCAGCACAGTGGCTATGGAAATAAACGCCCTTTGTGCACATAAGCTCAACAATATTTTGAGCAATTTTTCGATTTTTAGACTGCCGATATATGAGGGGTATGGGGCTTTTATGTGTTCTTAGAATTACTGAAATTGTTTCTTCGTGCTCTTTTTTCCACTCGAAAAGTTGTGACTCAGAGTAGTCAATTCCATTGTTTTTATCTATTAGAGTATGACAGTTTGCACATAGCCAAAGCCCATTTTCTATACTATCAATATCAATACTAGGGTTAGCACTAAATCTGGCAGCGCCTGTTTTTTCACCAAAGATATGTGCAGCTTCGCCTTTTTTATTTTTTAGTGATGTATCATTCAGTGCTGGCCCAATGGTCAAAGTATTACATTCTGGATTACTGCAAATATAAGCAGCTCTATAAGCTATCATTTCGGCAATTTTTGGCTTAAATGGCATTTTTATCTCCAGTTCTTATATTTTTGAAATTAAAATCTGTCACAAGTCGATATCAGTTAAAGTTAGTAAATTAGATATATAATTCATAGCTTTTTAAAAGATGATATATGAATTGGTATAGCTCCATTTCACTTATTCCATAGTCTCTGTAGCGGGCATTTCAATCCGGTTCATAATCAAAATTTTTGACTTCTAAACTAACCAAATCCATTCCTTAATGCATATTCTATTAACTCGCTTATACAACAAGCGATGGATGTATAAAAATATGCGGAAAAGCATGCTGCCATTTTGCTGCCAAAACAATTTTCAGCTGATAAAAAAGCCGCAGGGTTTGCGGCTTAACTTCATGATTTAATTTAAAAATTTGGTGGCCCCTGCTGGGCTTGAACCAGCGACCAAGCGATTATGAGTCGCCTGCTCTAACCACTGAGCTAAGGGGCCAGCGGAGCGGGGATTATAAAGTATCTCTTCAGGGCAATCCAGCACTCAGCCACCGGTTGCTGAAATAAGCAGCAGTGATTTACCTGCTGATTTCTATAACAAATCTGGCGAACCGCGATCCCGAAGTCGCAAACAGGCACGGATAATGCTTCTCCGCGCCTTTAGTGAAACCGGACTTCAGTCATTATGGCTGATAGCTGACTCAGCGCTGCCGATAACGGGATGCTGATTGATTCCGCGAAAGATGAGGAACCATCGTGCCACGTGCCTGATCGTAGTCGTGCCACATCTGCAGATCTTCCAGCGCCGGAATGGTTACCGTCTCCTTGCTGTCGAGACCGGCAAGCGCGGCGTCCACCATCTCATCAACGTCCATCAGCATTTCAGCCGGGATGTCATTAATAGACTGGCCTGCGCGGTCGAAAATCTCCGTACGGGTCGCACCGGGCAACACCGCCTGTACCTGCACGCCGCTCTCTGCGAGTTCACGCTGCATTGCACGCGTCAGGGTCAGTACGTAAGACTTAGTGGCGTTATAAGCGCCGTTGAACATCTCGTGCACCAGCGACAGCACAGACGCGATATTGATAATGATGCCATTACCGCGCGCTTTGAAAGCCCGGCCAGCCGTCTGTGCCAGACGGGTGGGGGCCAGAATATTTAACGCCAGCATGCTGTTAATGCGTGTGATGTCCGCCTCCAGAAACTCACCCTCAACGCCCATGCCCGCGTTGTTCAGCAGCAGCGTAATCTGTGCGTTGTTCGCGAGTTCCGACTCCACGCGTTGCAGATCCTGCTCGTGCGTTAAGTCAGCCGCCATAACCGTCACCCGAATATCGTGCTGCTTTGCCAGTGCGTCAGCCAGGGTGGTGAGCCGCCCCTGATCGCGTGCGACCAGAATCAAATCATAACCGCGTGCTGCCAGTCGTTTTGCATAGGTCGCACCGATACCGCTGGATGCGCCGGTGATTAAAGCTGTGCCTGATTGTGACATCTCTTTTTCCTCGTATGATGGTCGTCATAATAGCCATCAATATGACGATCATCATATCTGTCGTCAAGCTGGAATATGATGACCGTAATAATTACTATAATAGCCAGACGCTACGTAGCAGACACCGCAGGAGATGAGATGGAGAAGCAGAGCAGCAAAGCGCATACGCGGCGGCGTATCCTTGATGAGGCGGCGCGCGTGATGCGTGAAACCGGCACCGAAGGAATTGGTGTAGCGGCGCTGATGAAGCGGGTCGGTCTGACACACGGCGGTTTTTATGCGCATTTTACCTCACGCGAGGAGCTGGTTGAGGAGGTGCTGAAGCATATGTTTGCTGAAGCCGATACCTTCAAGCCTGCGGAGTCCGTGACCCAGCCAGCGCAGCAGCTGGCAGATTTTATTGATAGCTATCTTTCCGAGGCGCATCGCAATGCGCCGGCACAGGGCTGTCCATTAGCCGCTCTGGTGAGTGAAGTGGCTCATCTTCCACAGCCGACACGGCAGATCTTCGCACAGGGCTTTAATGCGATGCATGCCGGTCTGGCGCAGATATTACGTGAGTTGGAGTTGCCCGATGCGGAAGCGCTGGCCTCCAGCATGCTCGCAGAGATGGTTGGTGCGCTGGCGCTGGCGCGAGCCTGTCCGGATGCTGAGCAGGCCAGCCAGATGCTGCAACGCAGCCGCGATGCGCTGAAGCAGCGCACGCTGGAGGTGGCGGCATGAGTGAACACGCGATCCGCGACATCATCACCTCCGATCTTGATGTGCTGTTCTGTGGCATTAACCCGGGTCAGTCAACCGCCCATCAGGGGTTTCACTTTGCGCATCCCGGCAACCGGTTCTGGAAAGTGATCCATCTGGCCGGATTCACCCAGCAGCAGCTGAAGCCGGAAGAGGAGCAGCGCTTAACGGAGACCGGCTGCGGCATCACCATGCTGGTTGAGCGGCCCACAGTGCAGGCGAGTGAGTTAGCGCCTGATGAGCTGCGCGATGGCGGCAAACGGCTGATGGAAAAGGTACTGGATTACCAGCCGGCTGCGCTGGCGATTCTGGGTAAGGATGCGTTTCGTCGTGCTTTTAAGCAGAACAAAGTCGAATGGGGCAAACAGCCGATATGTATGGGGAAAACGCAGGTATGGGTGTTGCCGAATCCCAGCGGCCTTAATCGCGCATCTCTGGACGAGATGGTCCAGGCTTATCGTCAGCTCTATGTGGAACTGCATGCGGGGAGCGAATGAATCTGCGCAGGGCAGGGGAGAGGCAGTAACAGGCAGGCATAAAAAACCCCGGTGAACCGGGGTTTTTGTCTGACTTAATCGTCGAGGAAGCTGCGCAGCACTTCCGAACGGCTCGGATGGCGCAGTTTACGCAGAGCTTTGGCTTCAATCTGACGAATACGCTCACGCGTAACGTCGAACTGTTTGCCCACTTCTTCCAGCGTATGGTCAGTGTTCATATCGATACCGAAACGCATGCGCAGCACTTTCGCTTCGCGGGCGGTCAGGCCAGCCAGCACGTCATGGGTCGCAGAACGCAGGCTCTCTGAGGTAGCAGAATCCAGCGGCAGCTCAAGCGTGGTGTCTTCGATAAAATCGCCCAGATGTGAATCTTCATCATCACCAATCGGCGTCTCCATGGAGATCGGCTCTTTAGCGATTTTCAGCACTTTGCGAATTTTATCTTCTGGCATCAGCATACGTTCAGCCAGCTCTTCCGGCGTGGGTTCGCGGCCCATCTCCTGCAGCATCTGGCGTGAAATACGGTTGAGCTTGTTGATGGTCTCAATCATATGCACCGGAATACGGATGGTACGCGCCTGGTCAGCAATAGAGCGGGTGATAGCCTGACGGATCCACCATGTCGCATAGGTTGAGAACTTGTAACCACGGCGATATTCAAACTTATCTACCGCTTTCATCAGGCCGATATTACCTTCCTGAATCAGGTCAAGGAACTGCAGACCGCGGTTGGTATATTTCTTGGCAATCGAAATAACCAGACGCAGGTTAGCTTCCACCATCTCTTTCTTGGCGCGACGTGCTTTGGCTTCACCGATCGACATGCGACGGTTAATGTCTTTGACCTGTTCAATGGTCAGACCGGTCTCTTCTTCAACCTGCGCCAGTTTCTGCAGGGAACGTGTCACGTCATCCTGCACTTCCAGCAGCTTTTCAGACCACGGCTTGTTCATGGCCAGTGCGGCTTTGAACCAGGTTTCATTGGTTTCGTTGCCGGTAAACAGCGTTATGAAGTTTTTCTTCGGCATTTTGCACAGCTCAATACAGAGCTTCATGATCAGACGTTCCTGCGTACGGACGCGTTCCATCATGGTGCGCATGCTGCCTACCAGGTAATCGAACTGCTTCGGTACCAGGCGGAACTGCTTGAAGACATCAGAGAGGTTCTGGATTTCAGCAACGGCGGCAGCATGACTGCGACCTTTGCTTTTAATCACTGCGCGGGTAGTTTCATATTGCTTACGCAGGTCAGAAAACTTCTCGCGTGCCAGTTCCGGATCGATTGAGTTATCGTCGTCGGAGCTGTCATCATCCTCCTCATCTTCTTCTTCATCGTCCTTACGATCGGCATCAGAAAGTTCAGAGCCCACGTGCGTTGCCGTTGGGGCGATATCTTCTTCTGCGTTAGGATCGACGAAACCGGTGATCAGATCGGAGAGGCGTGATTCGCCTGCTTCAACTTTGTCGTACTGATCCAGAAGATACGTAATCGCTTCAGGGTATTCGGCTACAGAACACTGAACCTGGTTGATACCGTCTTCAATACGCTTAGCGATGTCAATTTCGCCTTCGCGCGTCAGCAGTTCAACGGTACCCATTTCACGCATATACATGCGGACCGGGTCAGTGGTACGCCCGATTTCAGATTCAACGCTGGATAACACCTGAGCGGCAGCTTCCGCGGCATCTTCGTCAGTATCGGAGCTGTTTTCGTTCAGCATCAGATCGTCGGCATCCGGGGCTTCTTCAACCACCTGAATACCCATGTCGTTAATCATCTGGATGATGTCTTCGATCTGATCTGAGTCGACGATATCTTCCGGCAGATGGTCATTGACCTCAGCATAGGTCAGATAGCCTTGCTCCTTACCACGGGTGACAAGAAGCTTGAGCTGTGACTGCGGGTTTTGCTCCATAAGACGGTATCCACACTTCTGTTAAATTAGATTGGTGTCGGTCGGCAGCGAGCCAACAATAGCAGTAAAGGCATTTAATTCTTGCCGCTGCCTTCGTCGCGGCGTGGGCTTTGCCCATCAGTAATCGGCACTTAAGCCGCTTGTATAAACTCTGTGCTAATGGCCTGGCTTACTCGCCATTCTGCTCCCCGGCAGTGCTCGCTTTCCTCACGTACTTCAGTACGCTCCGGAAGCTGTGCGCTGGCGGTGACCAGACTGGCTTCGACGCCTGCGGCCTTTAAAATGTGTGCTAAGGACCCGGCTCTACGCCAGAGGCCTTTAAACCTGGTACTGCGGACTATTTCGGTCCCGGACTGTTCACGGTAGCGAAACGGGTGTCAGCGGCACTAAAACAGGCAATCTGCCCTTTCATCTGTCAGAACGGGCAGCGTGCTGAAAACAGTTACTTTCTGGCAAACGCCTGACTGAGAGTCCAGAGTTCCCGGCGCTCATCGGCGCTCAGTCCCTGGGTGCGTTCACGCGCAATCAAAAACTCCAGGCGCTCTTCAAGAGCAGAGTCGTAGATGCTGGCCAGCGAGTCCTGAAACACCGCTTCGGCTTCCTCATCTACTATCATGTGGTTCCAGATCGCCAGTGTTTCAAGCGTCTGACTAAAATTTGTTCCGCGATATAACTCTAGTAGCTGACCGGTGGTCAATCCAGGATTCTCATTACAACGGCCCACTAATTCAATAAATAGCGGTAAACCCGGCATTTTTGACTCAGACAACCCATCAAGCGAAGGCACCAGGGTGGCCAGCTGCGGACTCTGAATCAGCAACGCGATCAGCACGCGCATAGTGGTACGCTTCAGCGGTGGCGCTACCGGCGTCGTTCCGTTTGCGGCCAGCTTCGGCATCAGCTTTTCAAGCTGATTGTCGTCAAGAATACCCAGTTTATTCCCCAGTTCCTGACGCATATAAATACGTAAGGTCTCACCAGGGATCTGCGTAATCAGCGGTAAAGCCAGCGTGCTCAGGCGCGCCTTTCCGTCGCGTGAGCTCAGATCCACCTGCGGCAGCAGGCTATCAAATAAAAACGAAGAGAGCGGCATCGCCTGCTCCATCCTCGCTTCGAAGGCGTCTTTACCCTCTTTGCGTACCAGCGTATCCGGGTCTTCACCATCGGGTAAAAACATAAAGCGTAGCTGACGACCATCATTCATGTAAGGCAATGCGGTTTCAAGCGCACGCCAGGCCGCTTCACGACCAGCCCTGTCGCCGTCGTAACAGCAGATCACGGTGTCGGTACTGCGAAACAGCAACTGAATGTGTTCAGCAGTGGTGGAGGTGCCTAATGACGCGACGGCATAATCTATCCCGTACTGCGCCAGCGCAACCACGTCCATGTATCCCTCAACCACTAACAGGCGGGCGGGTTCAGGATGGTTCTTAACGGCTTCATAGAGGCCATAGAGCTGGCGGCCTTTATGGAAAATAGGTGTTTCCGGCGAGTTCAGATACTTCGGCGTATCGTTACCCAGCACGCGTCCGCCAAAACCTATGACGCGTCCACGCTTATCGCGGATCGGAAACATGACGCGGTCGCGAAACCGGTCATAAGTACGGCCTTTGTCATTGCTGACCAGCATGCCCGCTTCCATCAATGACTCGCGATCTTCCGATTGCTTACCAAAACGCTTGAGAACGTTATCCCAGCCGGCTGGCGCGTAACCTATGGCGAAGTGATTGATGATTTCGGCGCTCAGACCACGACGATCAAGATAGTCGCGTGCTGGCTGCGCACTGGATTGCTGCAGACCCTGCTGATAAAAACCGTTCAGGTTCTCCATCAGCTGATACAGGCTCTGGCGCTGATGGCGTTCCATCTGGCTGGGCCCGCTGCCTGCTTCGTAAGGCACGTCTAAACCGTGGGAAGTGGCTAACTCTTCAATACTTTCCACAAACTCCAGACGATCAAAGTTCATTAAAAAGTCGATAGCGTTGCCGTGTGCACCACAGCCGAAACAGTGATAGAACTGCTTTTCGCCGTTTACAGTGAAAGAGGGCGTTTTTTCATTATGGAAAGGACAGCACGCATGGAAATTCTTACCCTGCTTTTTCAGCTTAACGCGGGCATCGATAAGATCCACGATATCCGTGCGGGCAAGTAAATCGTTGATAAATACGCGTGGAATTCGTCCAGCCATACGCCCCAGATTTTCAGCTCATAAACGGCAACAAGCCGCGCTTCCTTTCGGAAAGCACGGCCTTTTACTTGACTCTGTCTGCGTGAATCACGCGGTGGAGGCGGACCTCCGGAACGACTTAGTACAGACGAGTGCGGCGTGCGTTTTCGCGAGCCAGTTTCTTGGCGTGACGCTTAACTGCTGACGCTTTAGCGCGCTTACGTTCGGTAGTCGGTTTTTCATAGAACTCACGACGACGAACTTCAGCCAGAACGCCTGCTTTCTCGCATGAACGCTTGAAGCGACGCAGTGCTACGTCAAATGGCTCGTTTTCACGTACTTTAATTACCGGCATGTAACTCTCACCTCGATAAAATTCGGTTTTTGCTGCTGACTGCGGCGCCAGCACATTTCAAAATGGTGCAGCATTTTACTCCAACTCAAGTTGGTTTGTAAAGCACCATGGATAATTTGAAACCAACAGGAGCGTTTGCCTGTGCGGCTGCCGGTTTTTCCAGGGGCGGGAGTATAGCGCACTCTTTAGCCGACAGAAAATGACTTTTTACGGTGGATGCCCGCGCTGCACATCCAATTGCTGTGATAAACTGCGCGCCGCAAGAATGAGGTGATGCAATGCGAATTCTGGGTATTGAAACGTCGTGCGATGAAACCGGCATCGCAATCTATGATGACGAGGCCGGATTACTGGCTAACCAACTCTACAGCCAGGTAAAACTGCACGCCGATTATGGCGGTGTGGTGCCGGAACTGGCCTCACGTGATCACGTGCGTAAAACCGTGCCGTTGATTCAGGCTGCGCTGAAAGAGGCCGGTCTGGAGCCGCAGCAGATCGACGCGGTGGCTTACACGGCAGGCCCTGGACTGGTCGGTGCGCTGCTGGTTGGTGCCACCATTGGTCGCGCCCTGGCGTTTGCCTGGAAAGTCCCCGCCGTGCCGGTCCACCATATGGAAGGCCACCTGCTGGCGCCGATGCTGGAAGAGAATCCGCCGGCATTTCCGTTTGTCGCACTCCTGGTGTCGGGCGGACATACGCAGCTGATTAGCGTCACCGGCATTGGTGAATACGCGCTGCTGGGTGAATCGATCGATGATGCCGCGGGTGAAGCGTTCGACAAAACGGCCAAGCTGCTTGGGCTGGATTATCCGGGCGGGCCAATGCTGTCGAAGATGGCGCAGCAGGGCACGGCGGGACGTTTTACCTTCCCGCGTCCGATGACCGATCGTCCGGGCCTGGATTTCAGCTTCTCCGGCCTGAAAACCTTTGCCGCTAATACCATCCGCGCCAATGATGATGATGCTCAGACCCGTGCTGACATCGCCCGCGCCTTTGAAGATGCGGTGGTGGATACGCTGTCGATCAAATGTAAGCGTGCGCTGGATCAGACCGGCTTTAAGCGTCTGGTGATTGCCGGTGGCGTCAGCGCTAACCGCACACTGCGCGAGCAGATGGCGATCATGATGCAAAAGCGCGGCGGTGAAGTGTTCTACGCCCGCCCGGAGTTCTGTACCGATAACGGTGCGATGATCGCGTATGCGGGCATGGTGCGGTTAAAAGGCGGAACGCGGGGAGAGTTAAGCGTCAGCGTGCGACCGCGCTGGCCGCTGTCGGAACTGCCCGCCATCTGATGTGAAAAAAGCCGGCTCACAAGCCTGCATCTGGGGGAATCTGGCCGTAACGGATAAGCTCAACGCGCAGGGAACAGGGTCAGAGGAGGAAAGCGTCACGCGCCATGGATGGCGCGGGCCGAGCGGTCAGGGATGACGGCTTTTGCGTCTTTCCGATCTGACCCTGTTTCCTGCGCAGTCGCGGACATAAAGCCAGACTTTGTCGACACCTTCAGGCCAGCTTTTTTTATGGCTGAGATTTCTTTTTGCGCTTCCAGATCTTGCCTTCCTGACCCCGCCACAGCCGCTGAATATTGTCGTGATGACGCAGCAGGATCAGACAGGAGAGCATGGAAACCGGGAAGGTGAACTGCGGTTTGAACCACCAGACATAAAAAGGCGCGATCAGCGCACTGACGATGGCACCCAGCGAGGAATAGCCGCTGAGTAAGACCGTTAACAGCCAGGTGCCGGTGACCAGCCCGGTTAAGTCCCAGCCAATCGGCGCAATCGCGCCAAATGCCGTCGCCACACCCTTGCCACCGCGAAAGTGAAAGAACACCGGATAGATATGACCCAGACAGGCGGCAATGGCGGTCAGACCGAGATAGAGCGGAGTCACGTGCATCAGATAGGCCAGCCAGACCGGCACCATCCCTTTCAGCACATCAAACACTAATACGCTGGCTGCTGCGGTTTTACCCCCCAGACGCAGGACGTTAGTGGCACCCGGATTGCCGGAACCGTGTGTGCGAGGATCGGGCAGGCCAGCGAGTTTGCAAACCAGAATCGCACTGGAAATCGAACCGCAAAGATACGCGAAAATAATCATACCAAGCGCGAAAGCACTCATAACACCGTACCGTTCCCTTTAGGGTCGTTTTGATCTCTTTAACCGTGGATAATACGCATAATCAGCCGGAAGTGGTATCCGGCTTAGCCAAAAACAGAGACTCTCATCATGGATATCGTATTTATAGAACAACTCACGGTCTTCACCACTATTGGCGTTTACGACTGGGAACAGGGCATACAGCAGAAGCTGGTGCTCGATGTCGAAATGGCCTGGGATAACCGTCTGGCGGCCAGCAGCGACGATGTGAAAGATTGTCTCAGCTATGCGGATGTCTCCTCGGCGATTCTGACGCATCTTACCAGCAGTCGTTTTGCGCTGGTTGAACGGGTTGCTGAAGAAATCGCGGATCTGTTGATGAACCGTTTCAATTCGCCTGGCGTCCGCATAAAGGTAAGCAAACCGGGGGCTGTAGCCCAGGCAGCACAGGTTGGCGTGCGAATTGAGCGCGGGACTATTCCTAAATAAATACGATGTGATTGCCATCACAATGAAACCAAACCAAATTACTGTCTGTCATAGCGTGTACCGTTTCGTTACAGCAGGCGAAATGGTGTAGACCTTAAGGTTTAATTCAGGCTGATAGCGGCATGATTTCAGGCGATAGCCACGCGCTACCGCCTTTTTAATGGTTTTGAAACGGATAGAGGAAACATTTGATGGCAGATATTCATCAGCTTTGGGTAGCTGCAATCCTGGGCGTTGTGGAAGGGCTGACCGAATTTTTACCGGTCTCTTCCACAGGGCACATGATTATAGTGGGTCACCTGCTGGGCTTTGAGGGTGAAAAAGCCGAGACCTTTGAAGTTGTGATCCAGTTAGGATCGATTCTGGCTGTAGTAGTGATGTTCTGGCGCCGTCTGTTTGGCCTGATCGGCATCCACTTTGGCGAAGTCAAACATGAAGGCGTCGGCACTGGCCGTCTGTCGCTGATCCATATCCTGCTGGGTATGGTACCGGCGGTGGTCGTGGGTCTGGTGCTGCACGATCAGATCAAAACGCTGTTTAATCCGATCAACGTGATGTACGCCCTGGTGGTAGGTGGTGTGCTGCTGCTGGCAGCTGAGTACCTTAAGCCAAAACAGCCGAAAGCGGTGGGCGTCGATGATATTACCTATCGTCAGGCGTTGATGATTGGCTGTTTCCAGTGCTTAGCGCTGTGGCCGGGCTTCTCACGTTCCGGTGCAACCATTTCCGGTGGCATGCTGATGGGCGTGAGCCGCTATGCCGCGTCGGAGTTCTCCTTCATCCTGGCAGTGCCAATGATGATGGGGGCAACCGTACTGGATTTGTACAAGAGCATCGGCTTCCTGACGATGGAGGATTTCCCGATGTTCGCGGTGGGCTTTGTCACGGCGTTTATCGTGGCGCTGATTGCGATTAAAGCCTTCCTTCAGCTGATCAAACGCATCTCATTTGTCTCGTTCGCGATCTACCGCTTTATTGTGGCAGCCGCGGTTTACATGGTCTTCATGTAAAGCTCACGCAGCCTGCTAGTCAGGCTGCGTAATCGCCAGACCCTGCGCGACGGCGTCAATCCGTCGTCGCGTCAACTCTTCCCGCACTTCTGCACCTTTAAATCCCGCTTCGACCACCGCTTTGGTCGGCACCGCCTGCGCCAGCGCAAAAGCACGACGCAGATAGTCGCCCTGCGGATAAGCCATGCTCTCCAGTCCGGCTCGCCCGCGCGCATCCGCTTCACTGGTCAGCGCCATCTGCTCAACGCGCTGCGGCTTACGCCAGGCATCGATTCGGTCAAACAGTGCTACCAGCGACGCGGCAGATTGCCGTTCAATGGTGTGCACCACGTCGTGAAATTCGGTCACAATCAGCGCCAGATCGCGAATCGCGTTTGGCACCCGCAGTCGCTGGCACAGCGCCTCGACCAGGGGAACGCCCGCCAGGCCATGACCGTGGTGGCTGGGCCACAACTCAGGCGGCGTCAGCGCCTTGCCGACGTCATGGAACAGCGTGGCGAAGCGCACCTCGATCTCACTGGAGAGGGCGGCGGCCATCGCCAGTGTCATCAGCGTATGAACACCGGTATCGATTTCCGGGTGCCACTTAATCGGCGCAGGAATACCAAACAGATTATCCAGCTCAGGAAACAGCACCTGCAATGCACCGCAGTCGCGCAGGACCTGAAAATAGACCTGCGGATTACGGGAACTCAGCGCCTTTTCCGTCTCTTTCCACACCCGCTCAGCAGTGAGATTCGACAGCTCGCCGCTTTCGGCCATCTGCCGCATCAGCAGCTGAGTTTCGGGGGCAATACGAAAGTTGAGATGGGCAAAACGCGCCGCAAAGCGCGCAACGCGCAGTACCCGCAGCGGATCTTCACTGAAGGCGTCAGAGACGTGACGCAGCAGGCGCAGGGCAATATCACGCTGGCCATTATAAGGATCAATCAGCACGCCGTTTTCATCCTGCGCAATCGCATTGATGGTCAGATCGCGGCGCTGTAAGTCCTGCTCCAGCGTCACGTCGGGCGCGGACCAGGTGACAAAACCGGTGTAGCCTTTCCCGTTTTTCCGCTCGGTACGTGCCAGCGCATACTCTTCGCGACTGACGGGATGCAGGAAAACGGGAAAATCGCGACCGACCTGGTGATAGCCCTGCTCAAGCATGGCTTCGGGCGTGGAACCTGTCACCACCCAATCTTTGTCTGTAACCGGCAGATTCAGCAGCGCATCACGCACCGCACCGCCAACAAGAAACGTCTTCACGCAAAACTCCAGAGAAAAAGAAATGACCTGCACGCCGGGCGCATCCCGCGCCTGAAATCAGCGGTGCATCTCATTTTATTGTTGCACAGATTCCCCGGATTGCAGACATGCCAAAAGGGGGATCCTGCGATCCCCTGCTCAAATCCGGCTAAATGGTGTCAGTTCATCCAGCGATCGCTTTTCTTACGGCGCGGCAGCATGTGCGGCAGTAACAGGCCCAGCAGCAGGCCGACGCCCAGCACGCCGCCGCCATACATAAACCACTGCATGATGATGGTGCGCTGCTTATCATCCAGCTGAACGTTAGCGGCGCTGACTTTCTTCTGCGCGACGATCAGCTCATTTTTCAGCTTCTGATTCTCGCCTTTCAGCCCGTTGATAACGCCGTCGCTGCTGGCGACTTTGTTCTGCATCTCAGCCGTGCGCTGGTTCCAGCTGTTGTCGATGTTATCCAGTTTGGCGGTCAGATCTTTCACCTGCTGCTCAAGCTGAGGCACCCGGGTGCGCAGGCTCGGATTAGCACTGAGCTGCGACAGGGGAATCCAGGTGGTACGGCCTTCCGAATCACGGATCTGGCCATAATGCGTGTCATTGTTGGTCTGTAACAGCTGCACCTCTTCCCCGGCGTTCAGCTTACCGAGCAGGCGAAACTGATCGCCCGGTCCGCTGCGAACCCAGGTTGAAAGTTCATCAGAAACATAGCGTTTTTCTTCGGCATGGGCAGGTGCAAGGGTGCTAAGGGCCAGCAAAGTGAGTCCAGCGAGAGTAATTTTTTTCATTCGATTTCGTTTGGCTTAGTCTGACTAAAAATTTACCGGCACAGTCTGGAGAGGCCTCGCATAAATCTGAATGAGAACTATCCTGGTCTCATGAGAGTGCGAAAAGGTCTGCGAAAGAGCAAAGAAAGCAGAGACAGCGCGGCTTCTGTGCATTAATCTTCGCCTGATAACCCCTTGCCCTCCAGGCGACAGCTTGAGTAACCTGCTGATAATCGCCTGAAATATGCAGGAAACACCCTCTTAAGTGCCAGCGGCGTAGTGAATAAAAAATTATGACCATCGAAATCGAACTAAAGTTCATTGCAACTCCACAGGCGGCCGGGAAACTGGCTGAACTGCTCTCCACTCTGCCGCATCAGCATCAGGCTGCTCGCGAGCTGACCAACATCTACTTTGAAACCGACGACAACCAGCTACGACGCTGGAATATGGGATTGCGTATCCGCGGCGTAGACCAGCGTTATGAAATGACGCTGAAAGCGGCGGGGCAGACGCTCGGCGGACTGCATCAGCGTCCGGAATACAACGTTGAGCTCAGCGAACCGGTTCTGGACATTGCACGCCTGCCGGCAGAGATCTGGCCGCAGGGCACCGATGTCGCAGCGCTGCAGCCGCGCTTGCAGCCCCTGTTCACCACCCATTTCCAGCGCGAGATCTGGCTGATCACCACAGGCAACAGTGAAATTGAAGTGGCGTTTGATCAGGGCGAGGTCACGGCAGGTGATCTCAGCGAACCGCTGTGCGAGATCGAGCTGGAGCTGAAACGTGGCGAACGCCAGGATCTGCTGGCCTTCGCACAGCAGCTGGTGGCGCTGGGCGGTCTGCGTATGGGCAGCCTGAGCAAAGCTGCCCGCGGCTATCAGCTGGCGCAGGGTAATCCGCCGCGCCAGATACAGCCTTTCCCGCTGCTGAAAGCGGGCGCCAAAGCCACCGTAGAGCAGGGCATGGTGGCCGCGATGTCGGCAGGACTTCATCACTGGCAATATCATGAAGAAGTCTGGCTGCGCGGCAATGCGGCGGCCCAGGATGCGGTGCGCGAAGCGCTGGATCTGCTGCGTCAGGCGTTCAGCCTGTTTGGTGCGCTGGTGCCGCGTAAAGCCAGCAGTGCGCTGCGTCAGCAGCTGACCACGCTGGAAGAGACGCTGGTGAATGAAGAGCAGGATGCTGCCAATTTCTGCTTATCTTCCCTCTCGGTTGAGACGCAGCTGGCGCTGACACACTGGCTGGCTGAATCTCAGTGGCGTCAGTGGATCGATGCCAAAGGGGAAGCCAAGCTGCAGGGGTCCTATAAACGCTTCAGCGACATTATGCTGAGCCGCGTCAACGCCGATCTGAGAGAAACGTTCATCACGGTAAAACAACCCAACGAGTATCAGGACAAAGCTACCCGTCTGGCGCGTCAATTGCTTACCGTCCACCTGCTGGCGGGATTCTATCCGTCTGAGGCGGTCGTCAGCTGGCTCGACCCGTGGCAACAGCTGCTGTCGGCAATTCATGAAAAACAGACGTCCGGGTTAGCCTGGCTGGCGATGCAGGCGCTGAAACAGCCTCCGTTCTGGCTCACCAGCGGCGCTGGCCGCTAAAGGACATTCCGTCACGCCATCAAGGAGGGAGTTATGTTGTCAGCACTTCCCGCGTTGCTACGCGACCAGGCCGAAGAGGCCGCCCGACAGATTGGGGTTCCGCTGGCTTCGTTAAGCCCGGAGCAGGCTGCCGGACTGGCTTTCAGCGATTTTGTGCTGGAAAACCTGCAACAACATCCCGATTGGTGGCAGGCGATGCTCGACCAGCCGCCGCAGCCTGATGAGTGGCAACACTACTCTGCGTGGCTCAATCAGGCGCTTAGCGGCATCGACAGTGAAGCGAGCCTGATGCGTGAACTGCGGCTGTTTCGTCGCCGTATGCTGGTACGCATCGCCTGGATGCAGTCTCTGCAGCACGCCACAACCGAACAGAGCCTGCAACAGCTCAGCGCATTAGCCGAAGTGCTGATCAGCCGGGCGCGTGACTGGGTTTATCAGGATTGCTGTCGTGATTTTGGTACGCCCTGTAATGCGGACGGCGACGCGCAGCCGATGCTGATTCTGGGCATGGGCAAGCTGGGCGGCGGCGAACTCAATTTTTCTTCTGATATTGACCTGATTTTTGCCTGGCCGGAAAACGGCACAACGCGTGGCGGACGGCGTGAACTCGACAACGCTCAGTTCTTTACCCGCATGGGACAGCGGCTGATTAAAGTGCTGGATCAACCCACCATGGATGGTTTTGTCTATCGGGTGGATATGCGGCTGCGCCCGTTTGGCGACAGCGGCCCGCTGGTGATGAGCTTTGCCGCGCTGGAAGATTATTACCAGGAGCAGGGACGCGACTGGGAGCGTTACGCCATGGTCAAGGCGCGGCTGATGGGTGATGACCACGATCGCTGGAGCCTGGAGCTGCAGCAGATGCTGCGGCCATTCGTTTACCGCCGCTACATCGACTTCAGCGTGATCCAGTCACTGCGTAACATGAAAGGGATGATCAGCCGCGAAGTGCGGCGACGCGGGCTAAAAAACAATATCAAACTGGGTGCGGGCGGCATCCGTGAAACCGAATTTATCGTGCAGGTATTCCAGCTGATTCGCGGCGGGCGTGAGCGCTCATTACAGCTGCGCTCACTGCTGCCGACGCTGGAGGCGATCAAAGCCCTGGCCCTGCTGCCCGCGGAACAGGTCGATGCGTTGCGTGTTGCCTACCTGTTCCTGCGGCGGCTAGAGAATCTGCTGCAAAGCCTGGGCGACGAGCAGACCCAGACCCTGCCAGAGGATGAACTGCATCGCGCCCGGCTGGCGTGGGCGATGGATTGTGCCGACTGGCCTGCTCTGATGACCCGGCTCGACGGCCAGATGGCGGCGGTGCGCGCTATCTTCGACGAGCTGATTGGCGAAGATACCCCTGAGATTGGCGATCAGCGTGAGCTGGCAGAGTTTCAGGTGCTGTGGCAGGACCAGCTGGAGGATAGCGAACTGGCGCCGCTGGTGCCGCAGCTCAGTGACGAGCAGCGGCTTACGCTGCACCAGACGCTGGAGGCGTTTCGTCAGGATATCAACCGGCGCACCATCGGCCCGCGTGGCCGTCAGGCGCTGGACCAGCTGATGCCGCGTCTGCTGAGCGAAGTCTGCCCGCGTGAAGATGCGGCGGTGACGCTCGGCCGCCTGACGCCGCTGCTGATCGGCGTGCTGACCCGCAGCACCTATCTGGAGCTGCTGACCGAATATCACGGTGCGCTGCGCCACTTAATTCTCCTGTGCGCCGCCTCACCGATGATAGCCAGCCAGCTGGCGCGTCATCCCTTATTGCTGGATGAACTGCTCGATCCCGCCACGCTCTATCAGCCAACCGCCACCGATGCCTATCGCGATGAGCTGCGACAGTATCTGCTGCGCATCCCTACCGAGGACGAAGAGCAGCAGCTGGAAGCGGTGCGGCAGTTTAAGCAGGCACAGCATCTGCGTATTGCTGCCGCCGACATCGCCGGAACGCTGCCGGTGATGAAAGTCAGCGATCATCTCACCTGGCTGGCTGAAGCGATTATCGAATCTGTGGTGCGCCAGGCGTGGAATATGATGGTGCAGCGTTACGGCCGTCCTTCGCATCTGAGTAATGAACATGAACGCGGTTTTGCCGTGCTGGGCTACGGCAAACTGGGGGGCTGGGAGCTGGGTTACAGTTCTGACCTCGATTTGGTGTTCCTGCATGACTGCCCGGCAGACGCGGTGACAGAAGGGGAGCGCAGCATCGATGGCCGCCAGTTCTATCTGCGCCTCGCCCAGCGCATCATGCATCTTTTCAGTACCCGCACCTCCTCCGGCATTCTCTACGAAGTGGATGCGCGCCTGCGTCCTTCGGGCGCGGCGGGCATGCTGGTCAGTACCTTTGAGGCCTTTGAAGAGTATCAGCGCAGTGAAGCCTGGACCTGGGAGCATCAGGCGCTGGTCAGGGCACGCGTCGTCTTTGGCGAGGCGGCACTGGGTGAACGTTTCAGCGTGCTTCGTCAGGCGATTCTGTCGCTGCCACGTGCCGCCGAAGCGCTGCAAACGGAAGTGCGTGAGATGCGTGAAAAGATGCGCACACACCTCAGCAACAAACATAAAGGTCGCTGGGATATCAAAGCCGACGCGGGCGGCATCACCGATATTGAATTCATCGCCCAATATCTTGTCTTACGCTACGCCGCTGAGCAGCCTGAACTGACGCGCTGGTCTGACAATGTGCGCATTTTCGAGCTGATGGCGAAGTACCATAAAATGCCCGCCGATGAAGCACAGGCGCTGACGCAGGCTTATGTGACGCTGCGTGACGCATTGCACCATCGCGCCCTGCAGGAACAGCCCGGCCACGTTGAGCCAGAGGCCTATGCAGCGGAGCGGCAGACGGTTCTGAGCAGCTGGCAGCGCTGGCTGATAACGCCTGCGTCTATCCTGGCGTGATGCTGATAGCACAAATCGCAACTGTGCTATCATCCGCGCACTATTTTTAATGCAGTCTGGAGTGTCTGGAATGAAAGTGACTCTGCCCGCGTTCGGCCAAGCCTCAGTGCTGGTTGTTGGCGATGTAATGTTGGATCGTTACTGGTATGGCCCAACCAGCCGTATCTCCCCTGAAGCGCCGGTTCCGGTGGTGAAAGTGGACACGGTTGAAGAGCGCCCTGGCGGCGCGGCAAACGTGGCGATGAACATTGCAGCACTCGGTGCCGCGTCGCGCCTGATTGGCCTGACTGGCGAAGATGATGCGGCGCGTGTGTTGAGTAACACGCTGAAAGACGTCAACGTGCATTGTGACTTCGTGGCGGTCAAAAGCCATCCGACCATTACCAAACTGCGCGTGCTTTCCCGTAATCAGCAGCTGATCCGTCTCGATTTTGAAGAGGGCTTTGATCAGGTCGATCCGGAGCCGATTCACCAGAAAATGCGTGAGTCACTGGCCGCCGCGGGTGCGCTGGTGCTGTCCGATTACGCCAAAGGTGCGCTCTCCAGCGTGCAGACCATGATTACTCTGGCGCGCGAAGCGGGCGTACCGGTATTAATTGATCCGAAAGGCACCGATTTTGCGCGCTACCGTGGCGCGACGCTGCTGACGCCGAACCTCTCTGAGTTTGAAGCCGTGGTCGGCAAATGTAAAAACGAAGAGGAAATTGTGGCGCGCGGCACCCAGCTGATCGCCGATTTTGACCTCTCCGCGCTGCTGGTGACCCGTTCAGAAAATGGCATGACGCTGCTGCAGCCGGGCAAAGCGCCTCTGCATCTGCCCACCCAGGCACAGGAAGTCTATGACGTGACCGGTGCCGGCGATACGGTGATTGGCGTGCTGGCGGCGGCATTAGCGGCCGGTGATTCGCTGGAAGAAGCCTGTTTCCTGGCCAACGCGGCTGCGGGTGTGGTGGTGGGTAAACTGGGTACGTCCACCGTCAGCACCGTTGAGCTGGAAAATGCGATTCATGCCCGCCCGGAACAGGGTTTCGGCATCATGACCGAAGCGCAGTTAAAAGCCGCCGTTGAGATGGCCCGCCGCCGTGGAGAAAAAGTGGTGATGACCAACGGCGTGTTCGACATTCTGCATGCCGGTCATGTCTCCTACCTGGCAAATGCCCGCAAGCTCGGCGATCGACTGATTGTCGCGGTGAACAGCGATGCGTCGACTAAACGTCTGAAAGGCGAAAGCCGTCCGGTGAATCCGCAGGAAAACCGGATGATCGTGCTGGGCGCGCTGGAAGCAGTCGACTGGGTGGTGGTATTTGAAGAGGATACGCCGCAGAGGCTGATTGCGGGCATTCTCCCTGACCTGCTGGTCAAAGGGGGAGATTACAAGCCGGAAGATATCGCGGGCAGCAAAGAAGTGTGGGCAAATGGCGGCGACGTTCAGGTGCTGAACTTCGAAGATGGTATCTCTACTACTAACATTATCAAAACCATCCGCGGCAGCTAAAGCGCGGCGTAAGCGGGAGCCGCGCTCCCGCTTAAGGGCTTACTCTGGCTTGTTGTCCACTACAGGTTTCACCACGTCCGCAACCGGTGACGGCGAGGCTGCAGATGAGGTCGCTACGGCGGCTGATGGTGTGGTCGCGGCAGCAGGTGTTACTGGTGCGGTTGCCGTCGGCGGCGTACCGGCTGATGAACCCTGACTTTCCAGCTGCGCCAGACGCTGCTCCAGCGCCGCCAGCTTCTCACGTGTACGCAGTAATACCTGCGTCTGCACATCAAACTCCTCACGGTTGACCAGATCCATCCGGGTCAGCTGCGCCTGAAGAACCTGACGAATTTTCTTTTCGACATCATCACCAAACTCACGAACACCTTTAGGCATCGCTTCGTGAACCTGACGGGCAAGTTGTTCAATTTTTTTCGTGTCGATCATGATGATTTCCTGGTTACGGGGAGCTGTGTCAGCGTGTTTACCAACGTAATAAGTGTTAAGTGTAATGCCAGAAATGAAAAGGATAAACCTCAAATCGGTAACGCAGGAAATGCAAAAGCAATTGCGCTATTGATGATTGCCGCCTCAAACGATCGGCGTTATAGTTAAAGTGCTTATTCTCAGGGCGGGGCGCAATTCCCCACCGGCGGTAAATCAGCTTCGGCTGAAAGCCCGCGAGCGCTTTATCTTGATGAAAAGAGAGGTAAAGGTCAGCAGATCCGGTGTAATTCCGGGGCCGACGGTTACAGTCCGGATGGGAGAGGGTAACGACATCTGTCGGACAATTGTGTCTGCTTCACGTTATTGCCACGTCTTTTTGACGTCACTCCTAAGCACGCCCTGATTCTGGTAACCCATACATTTTAAGGTTTTTATTACCATGAATCAGACGCTACTTTCTGAATTTGGCACGCCTGAACAGCGTGTAGAACGTGCTATCGCCGCCCTGCGTGAGGGACGCGGTGTGATGGTACTCGACGATGAAAATCGCGAAAACGAAGGCGACATGATCTTCGCCGCAGAAACCATGACCGTTGAACAGATGGCACTGACTATCCGTCACGGCAGCGGCATCGTCTGCCTTTGCCTGACCGAAGCGCGTCGCCAGCAGCTCGATCTGCCAATGATGGTGGAAAACAACACCAGCTCTTTCGGCACTGGCTTCACCGTGACCATTGAGGCCGCAGAAGGCGTCACCACGGGCGTCTCCGCGCAGGATCGTATCACCACCATCCGCGCCGCCATTGCCGACAATGCCAAACCCACCGATCTGCATCGCCCTGGTCATGTCTTCCCGCTGCGTGCCAGCGAAGGCGGCGTATTAACCCGTGGCGGGCATACCGAAGCGACTATTGATTTAGTCACCCTGGCCGGCTTTAAGCCCGCAGGTGTGCTGTGCGAACTGACCAACGACGATGGCACCATGGCCCATGCGCCAGAAGCGATTGCGTTCGCCCGTCAGCACAACATGCCGGTGGTGACCATCGAAGATCTGATCGCCTGGCGTCGCGCGCACGAAACACGCCACGCCAGCTAATCTGGCTGCCGCGATAAACAGGCCCCTCCTGGGCCTGTTTTTCTTCCTGCCGCCCAGGGATGGCGCGGCCTGACCGCTGACTACTCCTCTTTCCTTCATGTCGAAACGCTGTTAAACCTGCTACGTAAAATTTCATTCAAATTTCCTGATGATCACCATCATGGTTATCCGCGTGATAAAGCAGCGGATGCGCGTATCGTAATGGCTATCAAATACTCGATCCCGGGGATCACGAATGAGCCAGTTACGAATGCCAGCGCTGTTTTTGGGTCACGGCAGCCCGATGAATGCCCTTGAAGAGAATCGCTATACCGCCGCGTGGCGTCACCTGGGCGATACTCTGCCACGTCCACGCGCGATTATTGCGGTTTCGGCGCACTGGTATACGCGCGGTACCGCCGTGACGGCAATCGCACAGCCTGAGACCATTCATGATTTTGGGGGCTTTCCGCAGGCGCTGTTTGATACGCGCTATCCGGCACCGGGATCGCCTGAACTGGCGCAGCAGCTGGTGGAGCAGTTAGCGCCCGTTGCGGTGACGCTGGATCACGAGTGGGGACTGGATCATGGTTCCTGGGGTGTACTGATCAAGATGTATCCGGAGGCCGATATTCCGGTGGTCCAGCTAAGCATTGATGGCACCAAACCTGCGGCATGGCACTTTGAGATGGGCCAGAAACTGGCTGCACTGCGCGATCAGGGCGTGATGATCGTTGCCAGCGGCAACGTGGTACATAACCTGCGTAAAGTGCGCTGGGATGGCAACAGCGAAGTTTATCCATGGGCCAGCAGTTTTGAACAGTTTGTCCGCGATAACCTGGCGGTGCAGAGCGATGCTGCTTCTCATCCGCTGGTTAAGTTTATGGATCATCCTGGTGCGGCGCTTTCTAATCCGACACCTGAGCACTATCTGCCGCTGCTCTATGTACTTGGCGCACGTCAGCCAGATGACGCCATCAGCATTCCGGTTGATGGCATGGAGATGGGGGCGATCAGCATGTTGTCGGTTCAGGTAGGTTAGGGAAGCCAGAAGAAAACAGGCCAGAAGCTGGCCTGTTATTATCGCGCTGCATTAACCAATAAAAGCGTGCGGATAGAAACGGGAAAGATCCTGCGTGATCAGGTCGCGATCTTCCCGCAGGCCGATACCGGCCGGTTGATCGTCAATCAGCCAGCTGCCAATCAGCGTATAGCTGTCGCCAAACTTAGGCAGCGGATGGAACTGCTGGACGATCATTCCCTCTTCGCCATAGGGTCCATCGACGCGGGCGATCTCCTGACCATTTTCCACGATGCGAATGTTGGCACCTTCACGTGAAAACAGCGGCTTCACCACATATTTGTCCATGTGCGGCACGTCATCTTCCGCGAACCAGGCGGGCAGCAGATTAGGGTGATTCGGGAACATCTCCCACAGCAGCGGCAGTAAGGCTTTATTCGAGATAATGCTTTTCCAGGCCGGTTCCAGCCAGCGCACGCCAGCATCGCCCAGCTTGGTGGAGAACATCTCACGCAGCATGAATTCCCACGGATAGAGCTTGAACAGGTTGCTAATCACCTGATCCTGGGCGTCGGTAAATTCCCCTTTTTCGCCCAGTCCAATTTCATCCATGTAAAGAAACTCACTCGGCAGTCCCGCTTCGGTGGCGCAATCCTGAAGATATTGCACGGTGCCGCGATCTTCGTCGGTGTCACGGCAGCAGGCGAAGTGCAGCCAGTTGAAGCCGTGCTGCTGATGTAACGCGGCGAAGCGTTCAATCAGCTTTTCCTGCAGGCTATTAAACTGATCGCTGCCTGCGGGGAGCTGACCGGCGTTAAGCTGGTCCTCCAGCCACAGCCACTGGAAAAATGCCGCTTCATACAGCGAGGTCGGCGTATCGGCATTGTTCTCCAGCAGCTTTACATCGCCTTTGCCATCCCAGGCGAGATCCAGACGAGAGTAAAGCGAAGGCTGACGCTGATGCCATGAATCGCGCACAAAATCCCAGGTGTGTTTAGGAATGCGGAATTTAGCCAGCAGCGCTTCGCTGTTAACCACTTTTTCCACCACCTGCAGGCACATTTGATGTAATTCAGCGGTCACATCTTCCAGATGCTCGATTTGCGCCAGCGTGAACTGATAATAAGCATCTTCACACCAGTAGGGTTCACCATGCATGGTGTGAAAACGAAAACCGAACTCGGTGGCTTTTTCGCGCCAGCCTGGGCGCTCTGAAATGGCAATGCGTTCCATCGGGGCGTTAGCCTCCCATTGAGCGGCTGGAAGTGCCGCTGGCGCTGCTACGCTGCATGCTGTTCTGCTTCGCGACGGTTTCACCAAAGCCACCACGGGTAATGGTGGAGGTGGTAGCCGGTTTTGGTGCCAGCGCCGTTTTCGGCACGGTCATGCTTTTGCCGGATGTTGCTGCACCATAATTACGGCCTGATGCATCAACAAACTGACCATTGGCCGGGCTGCGGGCATTTTTCGGTGAGAAGAGCGGTTGCTGTGCAAAGCCCGAACCACCGCCCATCATGCGACCCATCATGTAACCTGCCATCAGTGGCATCCAGAAGCTGCCGCCACTCTGCTGCGATTCGGCATTAGTGGTGCCCACGCCCGCCTGAGCCGGTGTCTGCTGACACTGGTTTTCACCAAATTCAGCGACACAATCTTCACGCGTGGCATATTTTGGCGCGGTGCGTTCCGCCTCTTTTTTCGCTTCATTGAATGCGGTAGTACATTGCGCACTCTGGCCCGGATTGGCTTTTGAACAGTCATCGGCATTCTGGTACATCGAAACTGTTTCGTCGTTCTGTTCACAACCAGCCAGCATAAATACCGCCGAAACGGCGATAGCAACGGGCGTTAAATGGCGTGCCTGCCAGCTTTTGCGAAAAGCGGCATAGCGAATAGATTTTGTGCGTTTCATTATGATTATCCTGTGCCCAAAGGTAGCGCATAGAATAGGGGATGGGGGGGTAAAATTGAAGCTGGAGGCCTGATACAACAGGGATCTTTACTTAGTTATACGTTCAACAGAGAGACGGGCCGCAAAGCAGCCCGTCCGCTCATTAATTACCGAAAGGATTACCGCTGCTGTGGCGAGCCGCAGGACGCGCTGCCTCAGAAGAGCCGGTTGCCGCCGGACCGCTATCCACGCGCGCGGTCTGCTGTGCATTTTCCGGTGCTACCGTTTCCGGTGAGGTCGGGATCTCTTTACCCAGCTGGCTGTTCAGTTTCTGCAGGCTCTGCTCATTGAGCGTACCCAGCGCATAGCTGATATTCAGCTGGTTAATCAGATAGCTATAGCGCGCATCAGAGAGCTGCTGCTTAGCGTTGTAGAGCACGGTGGTTGCATCCAGCACATCAACGATAGTACGCGTACCAACCTGATAGCCCGCTTCTGACGCATCCAGAGAGCTTTGCGCAGAGACCACGGCCTGTTTATAAGCGTTGATGCTGCTGATAGAAGCATTCACGTTGTTAAACGATGAGCGGACTGTCTGAACCGCAGAGCGGTGCGCGCTTTCCAGCGATTCACTGGCGCTGACGAAGCTGTACTGTGCCTGTTTCACCTGAGAGGTGACGCTGCCGCCGCTATAGAGTGGCAGTGAGAAGCTCAGACCCACCTGGTTAGTACCGGTAATGGAGTCAGTAGAGCCCTGGCTCTGGTTCGCACGGCTGCCGCCATATTTGCTGTTCGACATGCCGGTAGAGGCCGTCAGACCCAGCGTCGGCATGTGACCAGCTTCAGCGGAGCGGATCTGCTCACGGGCTAAATCCTGGTTCAGACGCGCAGAGAGCAGGGACAGGTTACGGCTTTCCGCCTGCTTAAGCAGCGCGCTGACCGGTTCGGGCTTATCGGTTCTGAAGCGATCAATGCTCAGCGACGCCAGCGACATGTAGTCCATGCCGGTAATCTGACGCAGCGTTTCCACGTTGTTATCGAGGTTATTACGCGCGGTCACTTCGTTAGCCAGCACGCTGTCATATTGCGCACGGGCGTTCTGTACGTCAGTAATGGCAACCAGGCCAACGTTAAAGCGCTGGGTAGTTTGATCCAGTTCGCGATAGATCGACTGTTTCTGCGCTTCGGTGTAAGAAAGGGTATCAATCGCTTTCAGCACGTTGAAGTAGGCGGTCGCGGTGTTCAGAATCAGATCCTGCTGCGCCACCTGATAGGTCACATCCTGGATACCGGCAGCTTTTTCCTGCAGGGTCAGTGCGCGCCATTTCGACATGTCGAAAATAGTCTGGGTTAATTGCAGCGAGCCGCTGGTCGTGTTGGAATGGAGACCGCTACTGTCGCGATAGCCGTTGTTATAGGTGTAGTCTGCACCCAGGCCGAGCTGGGGTAATAATGGGCTACGCGCTTCGTTGATTTTCTCAAAGGCAGAATCGCGATCGGCAGCGGCGCTGCGCAGATCCGGGTTGCTCAGACGTGCTTGTTGATAAACCTGAAGCAGGTCTTCGGCCTGGCTGGCGAAGCTGAAACCGCCCAGGCTCAGCCCAATAAAAAATGGGAGCAGTTTTTTCATTTGCATTCCTTTTGTTGCAGCAAATTGCAGTGGGTGCGCTGCCGGGTAAGCCAAAAAATTATCGCCGATTCTAGCAGAGGGCAACTGTGAGATAAGTTGGCTGAACGTGCCTTCTCCCCCTAATTTACGTAAATAATTCAGAAAGAACCACTTACATGGAGCACGGTTACAGGCTTTTTTCGCTCCACCTCAATCTGCATAAGGAACCCGATGATGCCGGAAGAAAAAAAATCCCCTGTGACTTTCACAAAAAACGATGTAGAAATTATTGCACGCGAAACCGTCTATGATGGTTTTTTTTCCGTCGTACGTTATCGCTTCCGCCACCGCCAGTTTAACGGCGAAATGAGTGGGGAAGTACAGCGCGAAGTTTTTGAGCGCGGACATGCCGCCGTGCTGCTACCTTATGATCCCTTACGCGATGAAGTGGTGCTGATTGAACAGATCCGCATCCCGGCTTATGACAGCAGTGTTTCGCCCTGGCTGCTGGAGATGGTTGCCGGCATTATTGAGCCCGGTGAATCTGTTGAGCAGGTCGTGCGCCGTGAAGCCGTTGAAGAAGCAGGATTAGAGGTCGGCCGGATTAAGCCCATGCTTAACTATCTGGCCAGCCCTGGCGGCACCAGCGAACGTCTGTCGGTGCTGATTGGGGAAGTGGATGCCAGCCAGGCAGAGGGATGCCATGGTCTGGAGGAAGAGAATGAGGATATTCTTGTCCATGTGGTGAGCCGCGAACAGGCTTACCGCTGGGTGGAAGAGGGGATAATTGACAATGCGGCGTCTGTCATCGCCCTGCAATGGCTGGCGTTGCACCATGAGAAACTACGCGAAGAGTGGATACAAAAATGAAACAGCGCTATACCCCTGACTTTCCCGAAATGATGCGGCTCTGCGAAACCAATTTCGCCCAGTTACGCCGCCTGCTGCCGCGTAACGATGAGGCGGGAGAATCGGTGATCTATCAGGTGAGTGGCGCCCGTTATCAGCTGACGATCCAGGAGTCCACACGCTACACCACGCTGGTGGAGATCCGCCAGGTCGCGCCTGCCGTGAGTTACTGGAGTCTGCCCTCGATGTCGGTAAGGCTCTATCACGATGCGATGGTCGCCGAAGTGTGTTCAACTCAACAGATCTATCGTTTCAAAGCGCGCTATGATTATCCTAATAAAAAATTGCATCAGCGCGATGAAAAACATCAGATAAACCAGTTTCTCGCAGACTGGCTGCGCTACTGCCTGGCACATGGTGCGATGGCAGTTCCGGTCTGCTGATGCGTATAATGCAGTAAATGGCGTGGAGACGAAGGAAACGCTTTGGATAGCCTGCTAACTCTTCCTGCAGCGAACGGTTCCGAAATCAGGATTTTGCAAATCACGGATACCCACCTGTTCGCGGGAAAACATGAATCGCTGCTTGGGGTGAACACCTGGTCGAGCTATAAAGCGGTGCTGGATGCGATTATTGCGCAACATCGCGATTACGACCTGATTATCGCCACCGGCGATCTCGCCCAGGATCACTCTATCGAAGCCTATCAGCATTTTGCTGAGGGCATCTCACGTTTGCCGCGGCCCTGCGTCTGGCTGCCCGGTAATCATGATTTTCAACCCGCGATGTTCGACACGCTGGCAGCCGCTCATATCAATGCCCACAAGCAGGTGCTGGTGGGTGAGCAGTGGCAGATTGTGTTGCTGGACAGCCAGGTCTCGGGTGTGCCGCACGGGATGCTGAGCGATTATCAGCTGGAGTGGCTCGATAACGCGCTGGCCCGCTATCCGCAACGTCATACGCTGGTCCTGCTGCACCACCATCCGCTGGCCTCTGGCTGTACCTGGCTCGATCAGCACAGCCTGCGCAACTCACATCAGCTTGATGCGGTGTTACAGCATTACCCGTTAGCCCGGACGCTGGTCTGTGGTCATATTCACCAGGAGCTGGATGTTGAGTGGCACGGTCGTCGTGTGCTGGCCACCCCTTCAACCTGCGTTCAGTTCAAACCGCACTGCACCAGCTTTACGATCGACACCGTGGCACCAGGCTGGCGCTGGTTCACGCTGTATCCGGATGGCGGCCTTGAGACCGAGGTTAACCGGCTCGACACCGACGCTTTTCGTCCCGATTTAGACTCAGAAGGATACTGACGCGTGGCGGTATTACTCTATCTGCACGGTTTTAACAGCTCGCCGCAGTCGGCTAAGGCGACGCAGTTCCGGCAATGGTTAGAGGCGCAGCATCCGGAGATCGAAATGATCGTGCCCCAGCTGCCGACGTTTCCGGCCGATGCCGCCGCAATGCTGGAAGATCTGGTACTGAGCCGCAGCGGCGAAACGCTGGGGCTGGTAGGCTCGTCGCTGGGCGGTTATTACGCCACCTGGCTGTCGCAATGCTTTATGCTGCCTGCTGTGGTCGTCAATCCCGCGGTGCGGCCTTTTGAGCTGCTGGCGGATTTCCTGGGCGAAAATCAGAATCCCTACACCGGCCAGCAATATGTGTTAGAGTCACGCCACATTTACGATCTGAAAGTAATGCAGATTGAACCGCTGGAAGCGCCCGATTTACTCTGGCTGCTGCAACAGACCGGCGATGAAGTTCTCGATTACCGTCAGGCGCTCGACTATTACAGCGCGTGCCGTCACACGGTAGAAGAGGGCGGAAATCATGCATTTACTGGATTCGAGCGCCATTTCCCGCAGATTCTGGACTTTCTCGGTCTGAATCATCCCTGAGTAATGCGGAAATCGCACCCCATTTCACCCTTCTAATCAGACATTTACGATGAGTCAATCTAACTATAACGCGGATGCCATTGAGGTCCTGACTGGCCTTGAGCCTGTTCGCCGTCGCCCGGGGATGTACACCGATACGACGCGGCCCAACCATTTGGGTCAGGAAGTGATTGATAACAGCGTCGATGAGGCGCTGGGCGGCCACGCGAAGCGGGTTGAAGTGATTCTGCACGCTGACCAGTCGCTGGAAGTTATTGATGATGGTCGCGGCATGCCGGTGGATATTCACCCGGAAGAGGGCGTGCCTGCCGTCGAGCTGATCCTGTGTCGTCTGCACGCGGGCGGCAAGTTCTCCAATAAAAACTATCAGTTCTCGGGCGGCCTGCACGGCGTCGGTATCTCGGTGGTTAACGCCCTGTCAAAACGCGTCGAAGTCACGGTGCGCCGTAATGGCGAAATCTATGACATGGCGTTTGAGAATGGCGACAAAGTCCAGGATCTCACGGTCACCGGCACGGTGGCTAAACGCAACACCGGCACGCGCGTCCATTTCTGGCCCGATGAAAGCTTCTTCGACAGCCCACGTTTTTCGGTGTCACGCTTATCACATCTGCTGAAAGCCAAAGCGGTGCTCTGTCCTGGCGTTGAGATTGTCTTTAAAGACAAGCTGAACAATACCGAACAGACCTGGTGCTACGAAGATGGCCTGACTGACTACCTGTGCGAAGCGGTGAATGGCTTACCGACGCTGCCGGAAAAACCGTTTGTCGGCAGCTTTGCTGGCGATGTGGAAGCGGTTGACTGGGCGCTGTTGTGGCTGCCGGAAGGCGGTGAGCTGTTAACTGAAAGCTACGTTAACCTGATCCCGACCATGCAGGGCGGGACTCACGTCAACGGCCTGCGCCAGGGGCTGCTGGATGCGATGCGCGAGTTCTGCGAATACCGCAACATTCTGCCGCGTGGCGTGAAGCTCTCCGCTGAAGATATCTGGGATCGCTGCGCCTACGTGCTGTCGGTGAAGATGCAGGATCCGCAGTTCGCCGGGCAGACCAAAGAGCGCCTCTCTTCACGTCAGTGCGCAGCCTTTGTCTCTGGCGTGGTAAAAGATGCCTTCAGCCTGTGGCTGAACCAGAATATCCAGATCGCAGAGCAGCTGGCTGAGCTGGCGATCTCCAGCGCCCAGCGACGTATGCGGGCAGCCAAAAAAGTGGTGCGTAAAAAGCTCACCAGCGGTCCGGCGCTGCCGGGCAAACTGGCAGACTGCACCGCGCAGGATCTGAATAAAACAGAACTGTTCCTGGTCGAAGGGGACTCGGCAGGCGGCTCGGCCAAGCAGGCGCGCGATCGTGAATATCAGGCGATCATGCCGCTTAAGGGCAAGATCCTTAACACCTGGGAAGTCTCTTCCGATGAGGTGCTGGCGTCGCAGGAAGTGCATGATATTTCCGTGGCGATCGGCATCGATCCCGACAGCGAAGATCTTTCACAGCTGCGCTACGGCAAGATCTGCATTCTGGCGGATGCGGACTCGGATGGTCTGCACATCGCCACGCTGCTGTGTGCCCTGTTCGTGAAACATTTCCGTTCACTGGTCAGAAACGGACACGTCTACGTTGCCATGCCGCCGCTCTACCGTATCGATCTCGGTAAAGAGGTCTACTACGCGCTGGATGAAGATGAGAAAGAGGGCGTGCTGGAGCAGCTGAAACGCAAAAAGGGCAAACCTAACGTTCAGCGCTTTAAAGGGTTGGGTGAGATGAACCCCTTGCAGCTGCGTGAAACGACGCTGGATCCGAATACCCGCCGTCTGGTACAGCTGACCATCAGTGAAGAGGATATCGACCAGACGCTGCGCATGATGGATATGCTGCTGGCGAAGAAACGCTCCGAAGACCGGCGTAACTGGTTGCAGGAAAAAGGCGACAAGGCCGATATCGAAGTGTAAAAAAACAGGACGCGAAAGCGTCCTGTTCTCTTTGTGCTTCAGCCAGCACATCCCCGGAGAACCCGGCAGATTCAGAGCAGAGACAGTAATCCTTGTGAAAATTACCCTGGAAGAGTTACGTGCCTGGGTGGCGGTGGTGGACAGCGGTTCCATTACCGCGGCGGCATCCCAGCTGGCGCAGACCAGTTCGGGCATCAGCCGGGCTTTGTCCCGGCTGGAGAGCAAGCTGCAGACCACCCTGCTGCATCGCACCACCCGACGGCTGGCGCTGACCGAAGAGGGACAGGTTTTTCTGGAGCATGCGCGACAGATCCTGGCCTCGGTTGAGCAGGCCGAAGAGCAGATAGCCCTGCGGCGCGAGATGCCGTCAGGGCGGCTGCGGGTAAACGCCGCCACCCCTTTTATGCTGCATGTGATTGTGCCGCTGGTGGACGATTTCCGCGCCCGCTATCCCCTGATCCAGCTTGAACTGAATACCGACGATATCCTGATCGATCTGCTGGAGCAGCAAACGGACATTGCCATTCGCATCGGCGAACTGCGCGACTCTACGCTGCGCGCCCGGATGCTTGGCAGCAGTGCGATCCGGCTGATGGCCAGTCCGGCCTATCTGGCGAAAGCGGGCACCCCGCAGAGCGTGGCCGATCTCGCGCAGCATCAAATCATCGGCTTCAGCCATCTTGAGGCGCACAACGTCTGGCCGATCTGGCAGCCTGATGGCGATTTCATGCGCATTAAGCCCACAATCTCTGCCTCCAGCGGCGAAACCATCCGGCAGCTGGCGCTGGCAGGACAGGGGATCGCACGCCTCTCCGACTTTGTCAGCCGGGAAGATTGCGCGGCAGGCCGGCTGGTGCCGGTTCTCCCCGCTGAAACCCGCGAGCTGCGGTTGCCGGTGCATGCGGTCTATTACCGCAACACCACGCTCTCTTCGCGCATCGGCTGCTTCCTGGATTTTCTCCGCACCGAGATTGATCGGCGTCAGCTGCTGTGATCTCTCCTGGCATAATAAAAAACCCCTGTCATAGGGCAGGGGTTTGGAGATGCTGGCAAGTCTGGCCGGATTCGCTGTGAGATTGTGCTTGCACAGGGAACACGGTCAGATCGGAAAGACGCTCAAGCCAGTCCCTGGTCGCTCTACCCGCGCCATCCCTGGCGCGGGACGCTTTCCTCTTCTGACCGTGTTCCCTTCGCGTTGAGCTAATTCATTGCTGCCAGAGGCACTCAGGTTTGAGGTTGTCAGCAGCCTTGACCCCTTTTACCGAAAAGGGGTTAAGCCTTCAGCACGAATCAGGCGCTGGGTTCCAGCACCAGAATCTTCACATCCACCACATCATCTTTAATGATGGCGCGATGCGCATCCATGTGCGGCATCTGCTGATGCTGCTCCAGATGACGCAGCGTTTCCCACTGTTCCAGCATAAAAATGGAGTCCGGCGAGTTCTGCTTCCACGGCACCTGCGCCTGATGGTCCAGCAGCGCGTCATACTGATGGCAGCCTTCTTCTTCTAAAACCAGCGGGATCAGTTTTTTCACCGCATCCAGCACGGCCTGACGACGACCGGGTTTGACACAAATTTCAGCAACGACTGTTAACATTCGCGAATTCCTCTTTCATGGGAAAATAGGGGGTATCCCCCAGCCATCTTACGCAAAAACGCGACTAAGATGGGTCCGATAAGCGGCAATATCGCGTGGCACGTCCGGCGCTTTAATCACATCGTTGCAGATAAAGGTCGGCAGCGCTTCCATGCCCAGGAACTGGTTGGCTTTGTGGAAGTGCAGATAAAGACCGTCGACGCCGACGCCTTCAAAGAACTGCTCCGGATCGGTAAAGGCCTGCAGCGGCGCGTTCCAGGTCAGTGACAGCATATATTTTTTGCCCTGCAGCAGACCGCCGGAACCATATTTCTTTGCCGCATCAGAACGGGTACGGCCATCGCTGGCGTAGAGCGAGCCGTGGCCTTCGGTAAAGACTTCATCGATATAACGCTTCACGGTCCACGGCTCGCCCATCCACCAGCCTGGCATCTGATAAATCACCACATCGCTATCGACATATTTCTGCACTTCATCGGCGACCACGTAGTCGCTGTCAGCCAGGGTCACAGACACCTCATGCCCCATGTCACGCAACTGGCTGGCCGCAACGTCGGTCAGCGTGTGGTTCAGTTCGCCTTTAGAGTGGGCAAAGGTTTTGCCGCCATCGATAATTAAAATCTTGCTCATGAATTGTTTGCCTCATTTCCTGAATATGGCGCTTAGCTTACGCGCGCTGCGGTCGCAGAAAAATGGGAGGTTGATCACAACACTTTTGCTGTGGAAGCAACAATGCGCCGGTTTATGGCACCATCTGCAGGCAAACTCACTGTGAAAACAATTATAGAAAAACGCAAAATGAAAAAAATTGTCCTCTCTTTGCTGCTGGCCACCGGTGCTGTCCAGGCACAATCTCATCTCGACACCATCCTCAGTTCTAAAACGCTTAAGGTCTGCACCACCGGCGATTACAAGCCTTACAGCTACCTGCGACCCGATGGTCAGTATGAAGGGCTGGATATCAGCATGGCGAACGCGCTGGCTACCTCGCTCGGCGCGAAAGTGGAGTGGGTGCCAACCAGCTGGAAAAACCTGATGCCCGATTTTCTGGCAAAGCAGTGTGATATCGCCGTCGGCGGCGTCTCCGTCACGCTGAAACGCCAGCAGACCGCCTGGTTCGCCCGGCCGCTGGATGTGGATGGCAAAATCCCGCTGGTGCGCTGCAGCGATAAAGATCGCTTCCAGACCATCGAACAGCTCAACCGGCCTGACGTGCGGCTGATTGAACCGGCAGGCGGCACCAACGAAGCCTTTGTGCACAGCCACCTGCCAAAGGCCTCACTGACGCTGTTCCACGATAACGTCACCATCTTCCGGCAACTGGTGGACAACAAGGCGGATGTGATGATCACCGATGCCTCTGAAGCGCGTTTTCAGCAGCAACATTACCCGACGCTCTGCGCGATCAATCCCGACAAACCGCTGCAGTATGGCGAGAAGGCTTACATGATTCCGCGTGACGACATCAGCTGGAAGCTCTATGTCGATCAGTGGCTGCATCTCAGCACCGCCACAGGCGAATATCGTGACATTGCCCGCCAGTGGATGGGCGCAAAGCCCTGATCCACTTCCGCAGAGAGGTCAGACACTTGCCGGTCTGAATCCGGCGTGCCTCCGGCACATAAAATCGCGCGGCGGGACGCCTGCTCTCCCGCGCTTCCCCTGTGACTAACACCAGCGAATAAGGTACTATCCTCGCCAAACCACCGCCGGGTGTCCCGCCGTTGTGGGCCACGATGTGAGGATGAGAAATTAATGAGTGAACTGACTCAGGATGGTGCAGAGCGTCTTGCCCTGCACACATTCACCGAGAATGCGTACTTAAACTATTCGATGTACGTCATCATGGACCGCGCCCTGCCTTACATTGGCGACGGATTAAAGCCGGTTCAGCGACGTATCGTCTACGCCATGTCCGAACTGGGACTTAGCGCCAGCGCAAAATTCAAAAAATCGGCGCGTACCGTAGGTGACGTGCTGGGTAAATACCATCCGCACGGCGACAGCGCCTGTTATGAAGCGATGGTGCTGATGGCGCAGCCGTTCTCCTACCGTTATCCGCTGGTCGATGGCCAGGGTAACTGGGGTGCACCGGATGATCCCAAGTCGTTCGCGGCGATGCGTTACACCGAATCCCGCCTGTCAAAATATGCCGAGCTGCTGCTGGGTGAGCTGGGTCAGGGGACGGTCGATTATCAGCCGAACTTTGATGGCACGCTGCAGGAGCCGAAGATGTTACCGGCGCGCCTGCCCAATATTCTGCTGAACGGCACCACCGGGATTGCCGTGGGTATGGCGACCGATATTCCGCCGCACAACCTGCGCGAAGTGGCTCAGGCCGCCATCGCACTGATCGACTCGCCGAAAACCACGCTGGAACAGCTGCTGGATATTGTCCAGGGGCCTGATTATCCTACAGAGGCGGAGATCATCACGCCGCGTGATGAAATCCGCAAAATCTATCAGACCGGTCGCGGCTCGATTCGCCAGCGTGCAGTCTGGAAGAAGGAAGAGGGCGAGGCGGTGATTACCGCGCTGCCGCATCAGGTGTCGGGCGCGCGCGTGCTGGAGCAGATTGCGAACCAGATGCGCAATAAAAAGCTGCCGATGGTGGAGGATCTGCGTGATGAATCGGATCACGAGAACCCGACCCGCCTGGTGATCGTTCCGCGCTCCAACCGCGTCGATCTCGATCAGGTGATGAACCATCTGTTCGCCACCACCGATCTGGAAAAGAGCTACCGCGTTAACCTCAACATGATCGGGCTGGATAACCGCCCGGCGGTGAAAAATCTGCATGAGATCCTGACCGAATGGCTGGTGTTCCGCCGAGATACGGTCAAACGTCGTCTGAATCACCGCCTGGATCGCGTGCTGCGCCGCCTGCATATCCTGGAAGGTTTGCTGGTTGCGTTCCTGAACATCGATGAAGTGATCGAGATCATCCGTACTGAGGATGAGCCTAAGCCGGTCCTGATGTCACGCTTTGGCATCAGCGAAACCCAGGCCGAATCGATCCTCGAACTGAAGTTGCGCCACCTGGCAAAACTGGAAGAGATGAAGATCCGTGGCGAGCAGGCGGAGCTGGAAAAAGAGCGCGATCAGCTGCAGGCCACGCTGGCCTCTGAACGCAAGATGAACACCCTGCTGAAAAAAGAGTTACAGGCTGACAGCGCCAGCTACGGCGACGATCGTCGCTCGCCGCTGCGTGAGCGTGAAGAAGCCAAAGCCCTGAGCGAAACCGAGCTGGTGCCGTCTGAACCGGTGACCATTGTGCTGTCGCAGATGGGCTGGGTGCGTAGCGCCAAAGGCCACGATATCGATCCTGCCGGACTCAGCTACAAAGCCGGCGACAGCTATCTGGCTGCGGCACGCGGCAAGAGCAATCAGCCGGTGGCCTTTATCGACTCCACCGGCCGCAGCTACACTCTGGATCCGACGTCGCTGCCTTCAGCGCGCGGGCAGGGCGAGCCGCTGACCGGCAAGCTGACGCCACCGCCGGGTGCGGTAGTTGAACAGGTGCTGATGGAGCCGGATGATCAGCGCCTGCTGATGGCCTCTGATGCGGGTTACGGCTTTATCTGTACCTTCAGCGATCTGGTGTCGCGCAACCGCGCCGGTAAAGCGCTGCTGACGCTGCCGGAAAACGCCCGTGTGATGACGCCGATGGCCGTCCATCATGAAGATGACATGCTGCTGGCGATCACCCAGGCGGGACGGATGCTGATGTTCCCGGTCGGGGAGCTGCCGCAGATGTCGAAAGGCAAGGGCAACAAAATCATCTCGATTCCATCCGCGGAAGCGGCCGCCGGTCAGGACAAACTGGCCTGGCTGATGATTTTACCGCCGGGCAGCGCTATCACGCTGCACGTAGGCAAGCGTAAAATGCTGCTGCGCAGTGAAGAGCTACAAAAATTCCGCGCCGAACGCGGACGTCGCGGTACGCTGTTACCGCGCGGCCTGCAAAAAATTGATCGTGTTGAACTGGATGCGCCTGCGCGTCCGGCGAGCCCGGATAGCGAAGCGTAAACTACCCGGCTGACACCGCGTCAGCCGTGGCTCAATGAGGGAACTATGTTACTGATTCTGCGTGCCATTATTGTGGTCATCTATTCGATCTTAGTCTGTATATCTGGCTGTATCTGGTGTCTGTTTTCACCGCGCAATCCGCGTCATGTCGCCACATTTGGCCATCTGTTCGGCAAACTGTCGACGGTATTTGGCCTTAAAGTAGAACTGCGCAGACCGGAAGGTGCTGAGAATTATGGTAATGCGATCTACATCGCGAACCATCAGAACAACTATGACATGGTCACCGCGGCTAAAATGGTGCAGCCCTGTACGGTGACGGTGGGCAAGAAGAGCCTGTTGTGGGTGCCGTTTTTTGGCCTGCTCTACTGGCTGACCGGTAACCTGCTGATTGATCGCGATGACCGTGCAAAAGCACGCGGCACGATCGGTCAGCTGGTGGATGAGTTTAACAGTAAGCGCATCTCCATCTGGATGTTCCCGGAAGGAACGCGCAGCCGTGGTCGTGGCCTGCTGCCGTTTAAAACCGGTGCCTTTCACGCCGCTGTGGCGGCGGGTGTGCCGATCATTCCGATTGTGGTCTCTAACACGCATGGCAAGATCAACCTCAATCGCTGGAAAAACGGGCTGGTGATCGTTGAGATGCTGCCACCGATTGATGTAAAGGCTTTCGAGTCGTCGTCGGTGCGTAAGCTGGCGACCCACTGTCGCGAACTGATGGCGGCAAAGCTGGAAGAGCTGAACGCCGAAGTCGCAGAACGCGAAAAAAACGGAAATATCTGACCGGCGAACCATTCGCCGAACTATCCTGCAGGGATGCCGCACGGCGGGGCACGTCCGCCCGCCGTGAACGCAGCACAGCAAAAACAGATCAATAAAAACAGGGTCGGCGCTTAGCGCCACGCGTAAAGGGTCAGAAGTTTTATGTCTTTCAGCAGACGTCAGTTCATCCAGCTTTCTGCCGGAGCGGCGCTTAGCGCCAGTGTACTACCTCATGCGGCGCGTGCCGCTTCTTCAGCTAATGGCGATACGCCACTTCCGGTTCCGCCGTTGCTGGAATCCCGTCGCGGCCAGCCGCTGTTCCTGACAATGCAGCGCAGCCACTGGTCTTTTAATGGCGACAACAACAAAGTGCCGGTGTGGGGCATTAATGGCCTCTATCTTGGCCCGACCGTCCGGGTTTACAGCGGCGATGACGTTAAGCTGATCTACAGCAACCGTCTGAACGAGCCGGTCTCCATGACTATCAGCGGCCTGCAGTTGCCGGGCGCGCTGATGGGTGGCGCGCCGCGTATGATGTCAGCCGGTGTCGACTGGTCGCCGGTGCTGCCGATTCGTCAGGCGGCCTCAACCTGCTGGTATCACGCCAACACGCCGAACCGCATGGCTCCGCACATCTATAACGGACTGGCGGGGATGTGGCTGGTGGAAGATGATATTGGCAGGCAGCTGCCGTTGCCGAAGCATTACGGCGTCGATGACTTCCCGATTATCATTCAGGACAAGCGGCTCGATAACTTTGCCACGCCGGTCTATGACCCACCGCAGGATGGCGGTTTCCTGGGCGACACGCTGCTGGTGAATGGCGTACGCAATCCGTTTGTGGAGGTATCACGCGGCTGGGTGCGTCTGCGTCTGCTGAACGCCTCGAATGCGCGCCGCTATGAGATGGTGCTCAGCGACAATCGCCCGTTTATGGTCATCGCCAGCGATCAGGGCTATCTGCCTGCGCCGGTGGCGGTGCAGCGCCTGTCACTGGCGCCAGGCGAACGCCGCGAAGTGCTGGTGGATATGTCGCAGGGCGATGAAGTGTCGATTACCGCAGGTACGGCGGCGGGCATTATGGATCGGCTGCGCGGCTTCTTTGAGCCATCCTCCATTCTGACGTCAACCCTGATCCTGACGCTGCGGCCAACCGGCTTGCTGCCGCTGGTGACGGATAATCTGCCGATGCGGCTGCTGGCCGATCAGATTCTGGATGGCGTGGCGGTTCGCACCCGTGAATTCCGCATCGGTGACAGCATGCCGGGCATTAACGGCGCGATCTGGGATATGAGCCGCATTGACACCACGGCACAGCAGGGCACCTTTGAGCGCTGGATCCTGCATGCTGACCGGCCACAGTCGCTGCATATCCAGGGCGTGATGTTCCTGATTAAAAGTGTGAATGGTGCGCAACCGATGGGCGAAGATCGTGGCTGGAAAGATACGGTGTGGGTCGATGGCAGCGTGGAACTGATGGTCACTTTCCCGCAAAGTTCGTCAGATCACTTCCCGTTCGTCTACTACAGTCAGACGCTGGAGCTGGCCGACCGCGGCACTGCCGGTCAGCTGGTGGTGCAGCCCAGCGCATAACAGCGCGGTCAGGCAGGAAGAACCCGCCTGACCGCGTTAATCGTTAGCTGCCCCAGCCGCAGGGCAGATAAGGTGAGGTCACCTGGTGACGCCCAGCCTTAGTTAAAGGTTTCCGGATCCGGCCCCAGACGATTGCCGCTGTCAAGCTTCGCAATATCGCTCACTTCATGCTTGTCCAGACGGAAGTCGAACACCTTAAAGTTCTCTTCAATGCGGGCTGGTGTCACCGACTTCGGAATCACCACCAGGCCGCTATCCAGATGCCAGCGGATCACGATCTGTGCCGGCGTCTTACCATATTTCTTAGCCAGCGACTTGATGATCTCCTGATCGAAGACCCCTTTGCCGCCCTGCGCCAGCGGACTCCAGGATTCGGTCTGGATCTGATGCAGTGCGTTCCACGCATGCAGCGTGCGCTGCTGTAGCATCGGGTGCAGCTCAATCTGGTTCACCACCGGCGTGACACCGGTTTCATCCAGCAGTCGCTTCAGATGCGCCTCATGGAAGTTACAGACGCCGATACTTTTAGTCAGCCCCTGCTGCTGCAGTTCAATCATCTTCTTCCAGGCATCGACATAATTGTCTTTTTCAGGGCACGGCCAGTGCATCAGATAGAGATCAACCTGCTCCAGTTTCAGTTTCTCCAGGCTGGTTTCCATCGCCTGCTGAACGTTCTGCTGATCGTCGTTCCAGAGTTTGGTGGTCACGAAAATCTCTTCACGCGGCACGTCAGTTTCCTGCAGTGCCTGGCCAATCGCCTCTTCATTCTTATAGGCGGCGGCGGTATCGATTGAGCGATAGCCGACCTCCAGCGCTTTCAGCACCGCATGACGTGCATCTTCAATGCTGGCCTGCCACACACCGAGTCCGAGTTGCGGCATCATATTGCCATCGCGCAGTTTGATAATGGGTTGGTCTGCCATAGTTGCTCCTTTCCGTTGCGGTTAATCCGTGAGATTTCACTGTGCTTAAGTCTAGCCAACAATTCTCAGCCTGCTTAGCTGAGGCAACAACAGTGGTTCTGCCGCCATGCCCGATCCGGTAAATTTCTTGCCTGATTCTCCAGGCTGCTGGTGATTCAGGCATTCGCACGGCACACTGGTTTTTTGCCCGTAAAAGGAGTCGCTATGGCGCACGATGCCCTGTGTCACCGGCTGGCGCAGCAGGTCGTCACATTAATGACCCATGGTCACGACCGTCTTTGCCCGGTCGAAAATGTGTCGCTGATTTACGCTAATCAATATCGTCCCCGTACGCCGATGATGTATCAGCCCGGCATTGTGATCCTGTTTCAGGGCAGCAAAACCGGCTATCTCGGCAGCACAGTGTTTCAGTATGACGCCAGCAAGTACCTGATGCTCACGGTGCCGCTGCCGGTGGAGTGCGAAACCTGGGCCTCGCCAGAGGTGCCGATTGCCGGGCTGTGCCTTAATGTCGATACCGCTAGCCTGCAGGATCTGCTGATTGAAATCGGCGATGACGATCAGTTCCAGCCGCAGCCGCAGACCTCGGGGATCCACTCGGCGTGGCTGACGGAACCGATGCTGTGTGCCGCTGAGCGGCTGCTTGATGTGATGACCCAGCCGCGCGATGCGCGGGTGCTGGGGCCGCACATTGTGCGGGAGATTATCTACTACGTGTTGACTGGCCCGATTGGTGGTGCGCTGCTCTCACTGGTGAGCCGACAGACGCAATTCAGCCTGATCGCGCGTGCCCTGCGACGGATTGAGAATCATTATGCGGAAAACCTCAGCGTCGATGCGCTGGCGGCGGAAGTGAACATGAGCGTTTCAGCCTTTCATCATAACTTTAAAGCGGTTACGCAGACCTCGCCCCTGCAGTATCTCAAGCGATATCGCCTGCATCAGGCGCGATTGCTGATGCTGCACGATGGACTGAAAGCGAGTGCGGCGGCGGTGCGGGTTGGCTATGAAAGTCCCTCACAGTTTTCGCGGGAATTTAAGCGCTATTTTGGCGTGACGCCAGGGGAAGAGGTGAATCGTGTGCGGCAGACGGTAGCGGATCCGTCCGCCTGAGTGGCGGCGGATCCTGATGCTACGCGCTGACGTCAGGCCTGTTTCTGCCGACGCTTTTTCCAGATAACCAGAATGCTGCCGAACAGCCCGAGAAACAGCAACACCATCGGCAGTATCATCAGGATCGCCATCACCTGATCTTCATGACGCTTGATGAACGGCACCTGGCTGATGCCATAGCCAAACGTCACGACGATGCCGACCCACAGCACGCCGCTGAGCCAGTTGAACAGCTGAAAGCGACCATTCTGCAAGCCCGCAATGCCCGCCATGGTCGGCAGGATCGTCCGGATGAAGGCCAGAAAACGGCCGACCAGCAGCGCCATCAGGCCGTGACGGTTAAACATATTCCAGGCACGCTGGTGATACTGCGCGGGCAGATGCATCAGCCAGCTCTTCACCAGCCGGGTATTTCCCAGCCAGCGACCCTGCAGATAGCTCAGCCAGCAGCCCAGGCTGGCGGCGGTGGTGAGGATCACCATCGTCGGCACAAAATCCATCACCCCTTTTGCCACCATCGCACCCGCCAGCAGCAGCAGGCTGTCGCCCGGCAGGAAAGAGGCGGGTAACAGCCCATTTTCCAGAAACAGCGTCAGGAACATCACGCCGTACACCACCCACACCACATCCGGATTTGCCAGCGCGGCAAAATCCTGATGCCAGAGCGCGTGGACAATCTCGTGTAAAACACCCATTTGCTATTCCATCACGTCACAAGGAACTATCCGTCTGCATTCAGGCAATCGGTCGCGGCGCTGCGCAATAAATGCAGCGACCTCACTGATGACCTGAACGGTCTGGGATAAATTTTAACAATAAATGAGCAGCAGCCCGGCAAACTCTGCGGGTGGCCGCTACCCGGTTCATCTTCTGTTTAGCGTCTGTTTATCTTTTGCCTGAATTTATTAACGCGTCAGGCGCGCAAAACCGGCGTCCAGGTCAGCCAGCAGATCGTCAACGTGCTCCAGACCAATATGCAGTCGCACCAGCGTACCGGTGAAATCGACTCCACCCGCCGGACGAATCGCGGCCAGCTCTTCCGGCTGATTCGCCAGGATCAGCGATTCATAGCCGCCCCAGGAGTAAGCCATGCTGAAATGATGGAAGTGATCGAGATATTCCGCCAGCTGGGGTGCGCTGAGTTTTTCCTGCAGGATAAAAGAGAACAGGCCGCTGCTGCCGTTAAAATCACGCTGCCAGAACTGATGACCTTTGCTCTGCGCCAGCGCCGGGTGATTAACCCGCGCCACTTCGGGACGCGCTGCCAGCCACTCTGCCACCTGAATCGCGCTCTCTTCATGCTGACGCAGACGGGTGCCCAGCGTGCGCAGCCCCCGACTCGCCATGTAGGCGGTATCGGCATCGACCATCTGACCCATCAGATAGGAGTTCTCGCGCAGCTGATCGATACAGCGCGCATTGGCGACCGCCGTGCCGATCATCGCATCGCTATGACCAATCAGATATTTGGTGCCCGCCTGAATCGAAATATCGATGTCGTGCGCCAGCGCATCAAATAAGATACCGGCTGCCCAGGTGTTGTCGATCATAATGATCGCCTCGGGCGCTTTGGCGCGAACCGCCGCCACAATCGCCGGAATATCCTGAACTTCCATCGTAATAGAGGCCGGTGATTCCAGGAAAACGACCCGGGTATTGGGCTGCACCAGCTCACCGATTTCACTGCCGATGCAGTGATCGAACCAGCCCGTTGAAACCTGCAGCTTAGTCAGGATTTTAGTACAGAAATCCTGGGTCGGTTCATAGACTGCGCCACTCATCAGCACGTGGTCGCCCGCCTCGACAAACGCCAGAATCGCGTTCGCCACGGCAGCCGCGCCGCAGGGGTAGAGCACACAGCCTGCGCCGCCTTCCAGCTCCGTCATCGCATCCTGCAGTGCAAAGTGCGTCAGGGTGCCACGACGGCCATAAAAGAGTTCGCCTTTTGCCCGACCGGCGGTGGCGCGTTTCTTCTCCGCGACCGTATCAAAAACCAGCGAGGAGGCCCGTTGAATCACACTGTTCACCGAGCCCTGGGTATAACGCTTGCTGCGTCCTGCACTGACGAGCGTGGTATCAATTTTTCTGGTGGTCATGAGTCGCCTTTGCCGCTTCTGACTAAGCCCTCACGTTACCACGAAACGACCAGCAGGGTTGAGACTCAATGGTGATTATCAGAGTGCTTCGCAGGATGAAAATCGGGTCCGCCACCGGACCCGATTTTGCCGACGCTACATCACGCCCATCAGGCGCGGTAACCAGAGGGAGATGGCGGGAATATAGGTAATCAGCATCAGCACGATAAACAGCATGCCGTAAAACGGCAGCATGGCTCTGACCACCTGCTCGATTTTCTGCTTACTGACCGCACTGGCGACAAACAGTACCGTACCGACCGGCGGGGTGATCAGGCCGATCCCGAGGTTGGTCAGCATGATCATGCCGAAGTGAACCGGATCGACGCCAAGCGCGGTGGCGACCGGCAACAGCACTGGCGTCAGGATCAGGATCAGCGGTGCCATATCCATCAGCGTTCCCACCACCAGTAGCAGGATGTTGATACACATCAGGATCACATATTTGTTATCGGAAAGGCTGGTGAACGCCTCGGTGATAATCGTCGGCAGTTGCATAAAGGTCATCACCGCGCCGAATCCGGCCGCGAAGGCGATCAGCACCATCACGATGGTAACGGTTTTAATGGTGCGGAACAGCAGGATATGCAACTGGTTCCATTTAAAGTCGCGGTAGATAAACATGGTGACGAAAAAGGCCCAGATACAGGCGATCGCGGCGGACTCCGAGGCGGTAAAGATGCCGGAGAGAATGCCACCCATGATGATCACCACGGTAAACAGGCCCCAGAACGCGTCGAAGAAGATTTTCAGCGCCTGACGAAACGGAATACGTTCTCCTTTGGGATAGCCGCGTTTATGGGCAAAACCCAGGCACATTATCATCAGGCAGCCACCCAGCAGCAGGCCAGGAAAGATACCGGCAACAAACAGCGAGGAGATGGTCACCATGCCGCCGGTCGCCAGCGAGTAAATCACCGAGTTGTGGCTGGGTGGCGTCAGCACCGCCTGCACCGAGCCGCTGGCGGTTACTGCGGCAGCGAAATCACGCGGATAGCCTTTCTCCTCCATCTGCGGAATCATCACCGAGCCAATCGAGGCGGTATCCGCCACCGATGAGCCGGAAATCGCGCCAAAGAAGGTGGAAGCGACAATGTTCACCAGCGACAGGCCACCGCGAATAAAGCCGACAAAGATATAGGCGAAGTTGACCAGCCGCCGGGCAATCCCGCCCTCCGCCATAATCGCACCCGCGAGAATAAAGAACGGGATAGTCAGCAGCGAAAATTTGTTAATGCCGTTGGTCACCTGAATCACCACCGCTTCCAGCGGCAGATCGATCCACCAGGCGCCAATAAAGGCGCTCAGCCCCACCGCAAAGGCGACCGGAAAACCCACCATCAGCAACACCAGCAAACTGCCTATCAAGATCAATGCATCCATTTTTCTGCTCCGCGTTAGTGGGTGCCGCCCAGCGTGACAATCGGCCGCTGGCTCTGATCGCCGGTCAGCAATCGCTCAACAACAAACAGCAGGGTGAAGATCGCGCCAATCGGAATCGGCAGATACATCTCGCCGTAAGTTACTGCCGGTAATGAAGCGAGCGTCTGCACCCACATCGCTTCACACAGGCTGTAACTGGCCTGAAAGATCACCAGACAGGTGATGATCATCAGCAGATCGCTGACGCGCAGCATCAGGCGCTGCCGGGCGGGTGACAGGCGATCGGTGACCATGGAAACGCAGATATGCGTTCCGGCCCGCAGTCCGACCGGTGCGCCAATAAACGTAAAAATGATCATGCAGATAATGGCTACCGGTTCCGGCCAGGAGAGCGCGCCGTTCATCACGTAGCGGGCGAAGATCCCGATCGGGATCACCGTCACCATAATCATCAGTGCCACGGCGGCCACCAGCATGCAGAGCAGATAGAGCCCATCCATCAGACGTGTATAAGCAGCCATAATTGATACCTGATTAAGCACGCCACACGGCAGTGTGGCGCGGAAGGGTTATTTCACCTCAGCGATCCGGGTCATCAGATCCTGATATTTGCCGCCAAACTGATCGCGCACCGGCTGGGTCGCTTTGACGAAGTAGTCACGGTCGGTCTGCTGGAAGGTGACGCCACCTGCCTTCATTTTGGCGATCGACTCTTCGGTATAGGTCGCCCAGAGCTGGCGCTCCTCATCCTGCGCCTCTTTGCCGAGCTTCTTCAGCAGCGCCTGATCCTCAGGTTCCAGGCGATCCCAGGCGCGTTTTGAAAACAGGATCATCTCTGGCTGGATAAAGTGGCCGCTGAGGGTGTAGTACTTCGCCACTGGCATATAGTTATGGGCGACAAAGGTCGGTGGGTTGTTCTCGGTGCCATCGACCACACCGGTCTGCATCGCACTGAACACTTCACTGACGCCCATCGCCACCGGATTCGCGCCCATCGCTTTCAGCGTCGCCAATGAGATGGCGCTGTTCTGCACCCGGATCTTCATGCCTTTCAGATCTTCCGGTTTTGCCAGCGGCTTCTTGGTGATCATGTTGCGCTCACCGGCATCGGTCCAGCCCAGGAACACCATGCGGGCGTTGGGATCTTTATCGAATTTGTCGGCAATCTCGCGGCCTATCTCGCCATCCAGCACTTTGTGCATGTGGTCAATGTCGCGGAAAATGTAGGGCAGGGTCAGCACGCTGGTTTCCGGGGCGATCGAGGTGACTGGCGCCAGCGACACACGGATCATGTCGATTGCGCCCAGCTGCACCTGTTGCAGCGTCTGATCTTCGTCCCCCAGCACGCCACCGGCGAAGAGCTTCATCTCCAGCCGTCCATCGGTGGCCTGTTTGAGTTTGTCGCCCATGTGCTGCAGGGCGACCACGGTCGGATAACCGGCAGGCTGGACTTCAGCCACTTTGATCACCTGTGCCGTGGCGGTGGCGCTCATCATCATCACCGCCAGGGCACTGGCCAGGCATGTTTTCGTCATTCTCATTATTTTGTCTCCCGCTGAGGTAGGACGGCGTCCGGCGTCGGGGGCTAACCGGAGAGAACCGTGTGGAGCCAGCATAGTGAAAACGCGCGCCAGTAAAATGCGGCAATGCTGATTGAATGAATGCCATCACATTTTGAAACGATGTTTTAATAAATTTTCATGCAACTTCACATTTTCGAAACATCCTTGTCAAAAGTGTTTAAACCTGGTCAATTGCGGGTAAATGGCGGCGATCAGCTTTGTAAATACTAATGAGAACTACTATCAATTCGCCGTCGTTTTGCTATTATTCGCGCTTGTCTCGCATCCCTGAATCAGAAGTTGGAGAAGCAGCGTGGTAGCCAGTGATTTGATGCAAACGGACCTCTCCGTTTGGGGCATGTATCAACATGCCGATATCGTGGTAAAGGTGGTCATGATTGGCCTGTTATTGGCCTCAGTGGTGACCTGGGCGATCTTCTTCGGCAAATATGCCGAACTCAGCGCCGCTAAGCGCCGTCTGAAGCGCGAGCATCTGGCGCTGGGCGAAGCCCGCAATCTGAATGACGCCGCCCGCATTGCCCAGTCGTTTACCGGTCACAGCCACAGTGTGGTGCTGCTGAATGATGCGCAGAATGAGCTTGAACTGTCGGCTGGCGTGGAAGATACCAACGGGATTAAAGATCGTACCAGTTTCCGCCTTGAGCGCCGCGTCGCTGCGTTCAGCCGCCATGCAGGCCGGGGCAATGGCTTCCTGGCCACCATCGGTTCGGTTGCGCCGTTTATCGGCCTGTTCGGCACCGTATGGGGCATCATGAACAGCTTTATCGGCATCGCTAAAACCCAGACGACGAACCTTGCGGTTGTTGCACCAGGTATCGCCGAAGCGCTGCTGGCAACCGCGATTGGCCTGATCGCTGCGATTCCGGCGGTGGTGATCTACAACGTCTTTGCCCGCATGATCGCCAACTACAAAGCCTCGCTGGGTGATGTCGCCGCTCAGGTGATGCTGCTGCAGAGCCGTGATATCGATCTGGGCACCGTCGCCACTGATGTTCCGCGTCCTGCGACGGCTCAGAAACTGCGCTTAGGGTAAGTTCTTATGGCAATGCGATTAAACGACGATCTGGAAACGGATGGTGAAATGCATGAGATCAACGTGACGCCGTTTATCGACGTCATGCTGGTTCTGCTGATCATCTTTATGGTGGCCGCGCCGCTGGCCACGGTCGACGTACGCGTCAATCTGCCCGCCTCAACCAGCGCGCCACAGCCGCGCCCGGAAAAGCCGGTTTATCTGTCGATTAAAGCGGATAAGCAGCTTTACGTCGGTAACGATCAGGTCACGCCGGAGTCGCTGGTTAACGTGCTGACTAACCAGACCCAGGGCAACAAAGAGACCACCATTTTCTTCCAGGCGGATAAGTCAGTCGATTATGAAACGCTGATGAGCGTGATGGATAAGCTACGCACGGCGGGCTATCTTAAAATTGGTCTGATGGGCATGGAAACCGTGAAGAAATAGCGGGTTATCCGGCTCAGGAAAAAGGCGACTGTTCAGGTCGCCTTTTTTTATGGCTGCTCTCCAGCCCTATAAAATCAGGCAAATCAGGGCCAGGGTAATCACTTATGCTGCCTGAGCTGAATTGTTAATTGGTTGTTACTTATGTACATAGATTTGTAAAGTGCAATGGTGAGCCAGGTCACATTAATCCCGCATCAGGCAGGCTAAAACGGCTAAAAAACAACAGGAAGCCGTTATGAGTCACACCCCGTCTTTACAAAAGCCGCCGAAAAGTGCCGCCCGAACCATCTTCACCGTCACCAGTGGTAACTTCCTGGAGATGTACGATTTTATGGTGTTTGGCTACTACGCTACTGCCATTTCAAAAACCTTCTTTCCCGGCGATGACCCGTTTGCCTCCCTGATGCTGACCCTGATGACTTTCGGTGCCGGCTTCCTGATGCGCCCGCTGGGGGCGATCATCCTCGGTGCCTACATCGACCATCATGGTCGTCGTAAAGGGCTGTTGCTGACGCTGGGCTTAATGGCGATGGGCACCCTGACCATCGCGCTGGTGCCGGGCTACGCCACCCTGGGCGTGGCAGCGCCGATTCTGATCCTGCTGGGACGGCTGTTGCAGGGCTTCTCGGCGGGCGTGGAGCTGGGTGGCGTGTCGGTCTATCTGGCCGAAGTCGCGCCCAAAGGACGCAAAGGCTTTTTCGTCAGCTGGCAGTCGGGCAGCCAGCAGATTGCGGTGATCTTTGCTGCTCTGCTGGGTCTGATGCTGAATCATTTGCTGGCGAAAGAGGCGGTGACGGAGTGGGGCTGGCGTATCCCGTTTGTGATCGGCTGTCTGATTGTGCCGTTCCTGTTCTATATCCGCCGGATGCTGGAAGAGACCGAGGCGTTCAGCAAACGTAAACATCATCCGAGCATGACGGAAATCATGCGGTCCGTCGCCAGTAACTGGGCGCTGGTGCTGGCGGGGATGCTGATGGTGGTCACCACCACGGTAATGTTCTACATGATCACCGCCTTTACCCCGACCTTTGGTAAAACGGTGTTGATGATGAGTGACAAGCAGGCGTTCCTGGTGACGCTCTGTGTCGGTGTCTCAAACCTCATCTGGCTGCCGCTGATGGGGGCGTTGTCGGACCGCGTCGGACGCCGTCCGCTGCTGATCATTTTTACCCTGCTGATGATTGTCACCACCTGGCCGGTGCTGCACTGGCTGGTGGGATCGGCCAGCTTCGCCCACCTGCTGGAAGCGGAACTGTGGCTGTCGTTTCTCTATGCCAGCTATAACGGCGCGATGGTGGTCTATCTGGCGGAGATCATGCCTGCTGAAGTGCGCGCCGCCGGTTTCTCTATGGCTTACAGCCTGGCGACGGCGCTGTTTGGCGGCTTTACGCCTGCCATCTCCAGCTATCTGATTCACGCCACCGGTGACAAAGCGATGCCGGGCGTCTGGCTGACCTTTGCCGCAGTCTGTGGGTTAATCGGCACGTTGCTGATTGGCCGGATGGTGAAGCAGTATCAGACCCGTCACAGCGGCACGCCGGTCAGTGCTTCACTCTAAAACGACAAATCGACCACCACGCTGTCGCTGTAGTTTCCGGCTGGCGGCGTGTTCTGCGTGGTCAGGATGCGCGCGGTGTAGTTAAAACCGCGCGTCAGTCCATCCGTGGATACCGCCGTCGAGGTGGTACTGCTCCAGCGTTCAGTGCCTGCCGATCCCCAGCGATTGCTGGTGGTGCTTTTATAAATTTCATAGCTCAGCCGATTCGCGCCGCTCGCCATATTCCTGACGCTGCCCACCGGATAACTGCCGTTGCTCAGCCCGACGGTATAGGTGCTGCCTTTGCTGCACAACACATTGATGGTCTGTGACACGGCGGAGAAGCTGCCGACCAGCGGCGCGCTGCCAAAGCTGATATTCGGCGCGGTGATGGTGGTGCAGTCATTGGTAAGAATGGCGGTGATATTAATCGGGATGACACCGCTGCCGTTCTGCTCGCTTAAACAGATATTGCCAATCGCAACGCTGGTGCAGATGCGATAAGTCACAGCCATATTCAGCGTCAGCTGGTAGGTCCCGGCGGCGACCACCTGACCGGGAACGGTGCGCAGATAGACCGGAATGGCGAAGTTAAGGCTGCCCAGCAAACCCGCCAGGTTGATCAGGGTCTGCGAACCATAGACAAACGGTGTGCCGCCAATCGTCAGTTCAGTAGCGCAGGCCGTGTCGGTGCAGAGCCGCACCGGCACGTTATCGCTGCCGGTATCACCGCTGCGTTTCAGCGTACCGCGCGTGCCGTTGCTATTGGTCGCGCCCGTCAGCTGAAAGGTGATCTGGTTATTGCCCAGCAGCGACAGCCCGGCACCCGCGCCACAGTTGACGTTGGCATTGGTGGTGGTGGAACTGACAGTGGTGTTCGCCACAAAAGTCGTGACTGAACCGAAACTGGCGGTCGATGCGGGCAGGGCGCAGGCGGCGTAGCCCAGCGACGGCAGTAAGAGTAGCAGGCCAGCCAGTATCACAGATTTCATCATGGTCGGTTTCCGGACGTAAAAGATTCAGCGGGAGAGGGGGCGCTGCCTGCGGCAGGGGCGGGCAGCGCACAGGTCAGGGGGCCGTAAGTTTTCAGCGCCTGCGGCTGACCGCTGGCGATGCGCAGTTCGGTTTCGCACTGGCGGCCATCGGGCGTCACCACCTGCATCGGGTTACTGGCGGTGAGATCTTCCATCCAGACGATGCCATCCCAGCCGACATACCCGGTGGGATGATCGGGACGCTGCACCAGGCTTGATACCGGCAGCGGCTGGCCCTGCGCATCGACCAGGATTACGCTGGCTGAGCGCAGTTTCTCCACCGGGAAGTTGAGCAGATAGCCGCTCTGGCGTTTCACCGCAAAGCGTTGCTCAACCCGTGGCGTGGTCATATCTGCCGGCAGGTCGAGGGTGTCGATATCATATTTGGCCGGGTAGTAGCTGCTGATGGCGGGCACCAGCAGATAACCCTGTTGATTGGTGCGTCCCATCGACTGATTCTCGTAGCGCACGTTAACGTCGGGATAGTTGGTCTTCACCAGCACAAAGGCGTCGTTGATCTCGTTAGCGGCAAAGACGCTGTTGTCCATTAACACCAGCGCACCCGAGAGATCGGCCCACTGGGTGAGGTTATCATCATCGCCATAGAAGCCCGCCGAGGTATCAATCTGGTTGTTGCGATAGCGCAGACTGCCCTGACGATAATCGCCGCTGTCTCCGCTCTGATTCGCCCAGGAGGCATCCCAGGCGAACCCGCCGTCGCTGGGCATGGCGCGTGAGGCATAAACGCGCTGACTGTCGCGGCCACGCTGGTCGCGTTCGTTGCTGAGGGCCACGCTGCCCTGTTCGCCAAACGGGATCACCAGCGAAATCGCTCCGGTCCAGCTTTTCTCCTGCTGATCGCGGCTGGCCGAGACATACAGACTGCTGTTACCCCACAGGTTTTTACTCCATGAGAGGTTCCACAGCCGGGTGCGATCGCCCTGACCGTCAGTGATGTCGATGAAAGCGGCACCGACGCTGCCAAAGCGGTTCAGCGAGACGCTGGCGCTGTACTGAGCACTGCGGCGTGAGAGTGCGTAGCGGCTATCCGCCTGGCTACCGGCACGGCTGCCGACCAGCGCCAGATTGCCGAAGTCGCTGCTGCGCTGGGTCTGTTGAGTGCCGATGTTGAACCAGCGGTTGTTGTACTGATATCCCCAGCTATATTGCCTGCCGCTCTCGCCATCGAGCTGACTTTGCGCCACCGCGCCGTTGACCACGCCCCAGCTGCCGACGCGCAGCTGACCACCCAGCCCGCCCATCGCCAGCGTTTCGCTGCCTTCGGCGTGGCTCTCCAGCGTCAGCCAGTCGGTCATACCGTAACGATAAGAGCCGCTGGCCGCTGCCTCACCATAATCGAAGTTCTTTATGCCATAGTTTTCGCGGATTGCCCCGGCAGAGAAGGCGTAGTCCGACAGCCCCGATTTCAGCAGGTTACTGGAGACGTAAAACGGCATGGTGGTGGTGACACGGCGGCCAACCGCATCGGTGGTAGTGATCACGGCATCACCTGCGCCGTTAACGAATGGCACATTGGTCATCGACCAGGGGCCAGGCTGCACGTTCGCCTGGCTGGAGCGATAGCCGTTGATAAAGAGATCGACGGTGGAAGGCACGGCGGCCTGACCGGAAAAGGCGGGCAGCGGATAGGTCACCAGATCGGGACGGACGCTGAAGTCGCGACCGACGCGGATGCCACCGAGCCGCACGCTGCTGCTCCAGGCCAGCGAGTCGGTGACCAGATCGCCGACTCGCCAGCTTACCGCCGCATTCTCATCTTCATTGCTCCACCAGGTGTCGTAGCGGATATAGCCATCATCCTGATAAGTCGTGCTGCCTTCCAGCTGCTGTTGCCAGACGCCGTTAGTGGAGAAATGACCGGCATCACCAAACAGCCTTAGTTCGTTCCAGGCGGACAGGCGGGAGCCACTGTTATCCGTGCGGCTGGCGTAAAGATCATAATTAATCAGCGCGCCGCTGCTGGTACGGCCCGGATAGCGCGGTCCGTTCTTCGCCTCGCCAATCACCTGACCGGGCAGCCACTCAGGCGGTACGGTCAGCAGCAGACGCTGTCGCGCAGCGTCATACTCTACTTTGATGGGTTGCAGGCTGCTGACATCGACCTGCGGCTGCTGGCCCAGCTTATCCGCTGGCAGGCCGGCACGCTGCAGATCGCCACTGCGAATCCAGAAATGACCATCACGCTGCTCTGCCGGCACAATATTGCCGTTCTCCTGCTGGTTAATCACCAGCTCCAGCATATATTGCTGACCGTTGCTGCTGGTCTGCAGGCTGGGCGGCGGGGGCAGGGATGAGTAAGTCTCCGCCAGCACAGGATCCGGCGTAAAAGCGTAAATAACGCTGGCCACGGCCAGCGTGCAGGGATGCAGGGAAAACGGTCTCATTCAGCGCTTACTTCTGGGCAGCGCTGCGCCACTGGCTCTTGTTAACCTCTGCGGTGAGTTCGCCGCTCACCGGCGAGGTAAGCGGCCAGCGGTGATAGCTGTCAGCCAGCACATAGCCGTACAAGCCTTCGCCCAGTTTGCGACCGCCAATCGCCACATTGCTTAACCGGGCGTGACCGCTGCCGCTGTTGGTTAACTGGAGCCAGCGCCTGCCGCCCTCGCTGACCTGTTGCCAGCGCAGAGCCGGGCGAGCGCTGTCTGTGTTCAGCCCGGTACCGTAAACAAACAGCGGCACCGAATAGCGCATCTGGAAGGTCAGCCCGGCCTGATTCTCGCCGGGATTTCGCGGGGTCGGGATCTCATCCAGCACCACCCGATAGGCCAGCTCTTTACCGGCCGCAGGCGGCGTCTGTTTAATCAGCCTGACCAGCTGTTTCTGGCCTGGCTCCATCCGCACCATCGGCGGGCTGGCGACTACCTGCTGCTGAGTCTGATACTGCTCCTGGCCATTGTTCTGCTGCCAGCTGAAGACGCGGATCTGCATCATGGTGGTGCTGTTACCGCGATTCTCCAGCCAGAGTTCGCTGGCTTTCTCTTCAGGATTAATGGCGGGATCGATGGGCCAGATCATGACCGAATTCGCGGCGAAGGCCGGGGAGAGCAGGGTGGAACTTAGCAGCAGCAACAGGGCGCGCAGTGGCTTCATGATCATATCCTTGTTTTCTATCACCTCACCAGCTCAGGGTGACGGTCAGCGTGTCGGTATAAACGCCGGCGCGCGCAGTGCCGGGCAGTTGTAGCTGACCGTAGATCGGCAGCGTAATGTTATTGGCATTGCTATAACTCAGCGGCACCGCCTGGTTCACCGGGATCACCGTGGTGCGGCTGGCGTTGCTAAAGAGCGTGTAGGGAACGGTGTTGCTGAAATTGGGCAGCTTCAGGTTACGGGTCGTGGTGAAATTGTTGCCCTGATTAATGCTCATGCTCAGCGTGGTGCCCGGTGTACAGGCGAGATTAATCGAGGTGCTCTGCAGATAGCTGGCGTTGACGGTATTCGCCGCCACGCCAGACTGCGTACCGAAATTAAGCGTGCCAAAGACGCCGGTATTGGTACCGGATATCACGCAGCCTGCCACAATCGACGCGGTAACCTGGAAGGTGCTGGTTGGCAGACTCCAGGCGCTGATACTCCCTGTCAGCAGGGGCAGACCGCATGCGATCGTCAGGCAGGATCGCCAGAGAACCACCCGTATTTACCTGCGACAGCAGTTAATAGTTCACGGCAACGTTAATCGTGTCGGTATAGGTTCCGGCAGGGATCAGGGGGTTAAAGCCGCCGCCGACCACCCGGCCATAGATGGCGTAGTTGGTCCCCAGCGTCGGATCGGTAGTACCGCTGGCGGCGATAGGCGTATTGTTGGCGATCGCCGTGGTAAAGGAGGCATCACTGTAGAGGGTATAGGCGATGCCCTGCGCATTATCCGATCCCAGTACCAGATAACGCGGCGATGCAGAGGCGGTGCCATAGATGGTCGCCGGTGCAGCATTGCTGCTGGTGACCACCACGTTGTAGTCCTGACCGGTGGTGCAGCGCACAAAAATACCGTTACCAGCCGCACCGACCAGTGTGGCGTTCAGGGTATCGAAAGTGGCTGCACTGCTACCAAAGTTCAGGGTACCGAAGTTAACGCCCGCCGTAGCCGACTGGCCGTTCACCAGACAACCGGTGGTCAGGGTTAACGTGGCATTGATGGTTCCCGAGGTCGTCGCCGCCTGGGTTAATGACGGAATAGCGACAGTTAATCCTGCAGCGGCAAACAGAAAAAGCTTGAGTTTCATAATATTTCCTTACGGATTATCCAGAGTCAGTGCTTTTTCACCCGGTGTTTATTAACGATTCAACCCAAAATAAAGGAAATAAAATAACAAGGTAGGCAGTGCCGCTATCTTAAGAAAAATCTTAGACTTAAGAATGCTGATTTATATCAGTTTTACTTACTATAGATCAGTTAAAGCGTTACGCGAAGCCTTGCTATTTATTTTTGATTAATCAAAACGTCACTCCGGCCGATAACCCAGTAACAGCAAGGCGCGAAGACGAGGCGATAAAACAAAATTCTTTGTTTTTTCGGTATCTGGCATGCTTTCTGCTTCGGTTATATGTTCCTGTACCAATCAGACATAATAACGGTTTACCGGCTTGCTCTGCGGGCGGTTAATAAGATGCAGGTTATAAATGGCCAGCGTCGGCGGGCGCGTTTTGCCTGACCTTCAGGACCAGAAAATACCGAAATTTAATCACTTTCACCCATCGGGTGTTTTCAGATCACTTATCAGACTGTACACAGCACCCGTTTCTCCGCGGGTGGTGAGGAGTTGCACATGTTGCCTGTCACCTGGGATAGCGTCCTGATCTGCGTTTCGCTGATCGTGGCGTTCATTGCCTCTTTTACAGCCCTGGATACCGCCGGACGAGTGGCGGTATCCCGTGGCTGGAGCGCCCGGTTCTGGCTTTTGGTGGGCGGCATCGCAATGGGGATTTGCGTCTGGTCAATGCACTTTATCGGGATGCTGGCGATGATGTTGCCGATGATAATGCGCTATGACACGCGGCTGACGATCCTCTCGCTGCTGGTGGCGATCCTGGCGTCTGTGCTGGCTTTTGGCCAGACGGTGGGTGGCTTGCATCTCACCCGCCAGCGGCTGCTGCGCGGCACGCTGATCCTGGGCGCGGGTGTGGTGGTCATGCACTATCTTGGTATGTATGCCCTGCTGATTGAACCGCAACCGGAGTGGAATGCGCTGCTGGTGGCGCTCTCTGTGCTGATTGCGTTTGCGGCCTCTGGCCTGGCGCTGTGGCTGGCCTTTCATCTGCGCCAGGGCGATCATCATCTGATGCTGATGCGTGGGCTGGCCTCTCTGGTCATGGGCATCGCCATCGCCGGTATGCACTATGTAGGTATGGCGGCAGCAGAGTTCAGCCACAGCAGTATGATGCAGCCGCACGGCGTCAGTAATGCGGGCCTGGCGGTGTGGGTGACGCTGATTACCCTGACTATTCTGGGTATCACTCTGCTGAGTTCGATGCTGGATGCGCAGCTGCGCGCCGCGCGTCTGGCGACCCGCCTCAATCGCGCTAACCAGGAATTGCGTCAGCTGGCGATGCATGACAACCTGACCACGCTGCCCAATCGTGTAATGCTGGAGCAGCAGCTCGATCTCGCCATTAAACAGGCGATGCTTAATGAGCATCGCTTTGCCGTGATCTATATGGATCTCGATGGCTTTAAAGCGGTCAATGACACATGGGGACATCACGTCGGTGACCGGTTGCTGGTGGCAGTGGCGGAACGGCTTTGTAGCCAGCTCAGCAACACGATGCTGCTGGTGCGTCTGGGAGGCGATGAATTTGTGCTGATGGCTGAGTGCGATATCAGCGCAGCCCGCCAGCTGGCGCAAAAACTGGTTAAAGTCATCAGTTCGCCGTTTGAACTTGACCGCTATGTGCTGCACGTTTCACTCAGCGCGGGCATTGCGATCTTTCCGCTGCACGGTCGCAACCGGCAGGAGCTATTGTTTAATGCTGATGCGGCGATGTACCACACCAAACACAGCGGACGAAACGGCTGGTGCCTGTTTGAACCGGCCATGAGCGCCGCGACGCAGCATCAGCTGGAGCTGGCGAACGATCTGTGGGAGGCGATAGAGCGCGAGCAGATGCGGCTGTTCTATCAGCCCAAATTCTGTTCCGGCGGCACCAGGTTAATGGGATTCGAAGCGTTGTTGCGCTGGCAGCATCCGCAGCGCGGTTTACTGACGCCTGAGCTGTTTCTGCCGCGCGCCGAAAAAACCGGTCAGATTATTGCGCTGGGTAACTGGGTGATCGGGGAGGCCTGCCGTCAGCTCAGGATATGGCACAGCCAGGGCCACAGTGACTGGACGGTATCGGTGAATCTCTCCGCGTTGCAGTTTCACCAGCGTGATTTGCTGACTATCCTGACGCAGACCCTGGCGCGTTACCAGCTGCCAGGCAGCGCGCTGATGCTGGAGATCACTGAAGCGATTGCCATGCGCGATCCCGCTTTCAGCCAGCAGCGCATTCGTGAATTGCAGCAGGCGGGTGTCAGCGTCGCGATTGATAACTTCGGCATCGGCTATGCCAACCTGCTGCATCTCAAAGATCTGGATGCCAGTGAACTCAAAATTGATCGCAGCTTTATCAACTGCCTGCGGCCCGGCAGTGAAGATGCGACCGTAGTCAGCGCCATGCTGACCCTGGCGCAGAGCCTCAATCTGCGCATGGTGGCGGAAGGGGTGGAGACTGAAGAGCAGCAGCATTTGCTCACCAGCTTAGGCTTTGATGCGTTGCAGGGCTATCTGCTGGGCAAGCCGACGCCAGCGGACCGGGTTGAGGCGTTGAGTTTTCCCTCACTGCGACAGCCGGTGGCGTCACTGTCCGGCTGATAGCGCTGACAGCAACGATAGATTTCATCACTCAGAATGAGTGGAAGGATGCAGGGTTCGCGGCTCATTAACCGCCGGGCTGTGCCGATAACTAAGAGAATAATTTTAAAACCCTCTGCCCAACCACAAGCTCTGCTTTCGCGGGAATGCACTATGTTAGCGACCTCATACGACTCTTTTATCGTCATCGTCTCCGTTCTTGTCGCGATGCTGGCTTCGTTCACCGCCTTAGATATGGCGGGACGGGTGGTGCATTCAACCGGCAAAGTTGCGCTGGTCTGGCTGTTCGGCGGCGGTTTTTCCATGGGCATCGGCATCTGGGCGATGCACTTTATCGGCATGCTGTCGATGAACATGGAGATGGTCATGAGCTACAACGCCGGGCTCACCGCCTTTTCTGCGGCCATCGCGGTTTGTGCGTCGATATTTGCGCTGTGGCTGGTCTGCAATGGCGATCTGCCTTTGCCGCGCCTGGCGGGCGGCGCGCTGATCCTCGGCAGCGGCGTAGTCGCGATGCACTACACCGGCATGGCGGCGCTGATGTTCTCCCCCGGTATCGTCTGGAAATGGGGTTGGGTGGCGCTGTCGGTAGCGATCGCCCTGGCCGCCTCTGGCACAGCGCTGTGGCTGGCGTTTAACCTGCGGGAAGGACAGACCAGTCGGGTCACCCTGCTGCGCATTGGCGCATCGGTGGTGATGGGCTGTGCTATTGCCGGCATGCACTACACCGGCATGATGGCGGCAGAGTTTCCCGTCCACAGTCATCCGGTCGGGCAGGGCGTCAACAGCAACTGGCTGGCGATTCTGGTCACGGTGGTCACTATTTCGATTCTGGGCATTACCTTGCTGGTGTCGATGCTGGATGCGCGGATGCAGGCGCGTACCTCGATTCTCGCCAGTTCGCTGGCTGAAGCCAATCGCGAGCTGGCACAGCTGGCGCTGCATGACAACCTGACGCGGCTGCCCAACCGCATCCTGCTGGAGGATCGGCTGGAGCAGGCGATTAACAAAGCGAACCGTGAGCAGAGGCAGTTTGCCCTGATGTTTATGGATCTCGATGGGTTTAAGGCGGTCAACGACGCGTTCGGGCACCACATTGGCGACAGTCTGCTGGTCGGCGTGACCGAGCGCATGAGCGAGCAGATGACCGGCTACTTCACGCTGGCGCGGCTCGGCGGTGATGAGTTTGTGCTGCTGGTAGAGATCGACGATCCCAATGATGCGGCGGCCATCGCCGATAAGCTGGTCAAAGCGGTGGATCGCCCGTTTGATATCTCACGCTATGAGCTGGTGGTATCGCTGAGTCTTGGCATCGCGGTCTATCCCGGCGATGGCGTGGATGAGCGCGAACTGATGTTCAACGCCGATGCGGCGATGTACCACACCAAAAATAATGGCCGCAACGGCTACACCTTCTTTCAGCCTTCAATGAACATTCAGGCCCAGAGCCAGCTTCAGCTGAATAACGATCTCTGGCAGGCGCTGGATCATGATGAACTGCGCCTGTTCTATCAGCCAAAATATTGCGCGCCGAGCGGTCCGATTCTCGGTTTTGAGGCGCTGCTGCGCTGGCAGCATCCGCAGCGCGGCCTGCTGTCGCCCGATAAATTTTTGCCAATGGCAGAAAAGACCGGAATGATAGTCAATATCGGCAACTGGGTAATCCATGAAGCCTGTCGCCAGCTGCGCCAGTGGCATCTGCAGGGCCATCCGCACTGGTCGGTGGCGGTGAACCTGTCGGCGTTGCAGTTTGAGCAATCGAATCTGGTGAAGACGGTGGTGGATGCGCTGGAAAAACATCAGATTCCGGCCGAACTGCTGACGCTGGAGGTGACGGAAACCACCGCGATGCGTGATCCCGATGAGAGCGTGCGTATTCTGACTGAGCTGACCCAGCTCGGTGTTAAAGCTTCAATTGATGACTTTGGCACTGGCTACTCCAGCCTGCTCTATCTGAAACGGCTACCGGCCAGTGAACTCAAGATTGACCGGGCCTTTGTGAACGAGCTGCAGCATCACACAGAAGATGCCACCATCGTGTCGGCGATAGTGGCGCTGGCGCAGTCGCTGCAATTGAAAGTGGTGGCCGAAGGCGTTGAAACCGCTGAGCAGCAGGCCTTCCTGACCAGCCTGGGCTGTAATACGCTGCAGGGTTATCTGCTGGGCAAGCCGGTTCCCCCGGAGCGGGTGCCGGAACTGGCTGATTATGTGGTGGCAGAAATTGAAGAGGCGATTGCGGAAGTGAGTCTTAATGCCGAAGCCGAAGCCGAAGCCGAAGCCGGGCAGCCGCTGACGCCGCAGGTCGCTGTGATCTGACCTGCCTGAAGCCGTGAAGAATCAGCGCAATCGGATAAAGCGATTCGCGCCGCCTGTCATTGGTCGCCGTGCGTGGTAAAGTCTCGCGGTCAGACTATTCACGGTCAAACAAGGAGAGGTCACCCGTGGCGAAATACCAGCGATTGATGGATGAGATTCAGCAGCAGATAGAGGCCGGCATCTGGCTGCCGGGCACCCGTCTGCCGTCATTGCGTCAGCAGGTCGCGCAGCAAGGCGTCAGCCTGATGACGGTGCTGCATGCCTATGAGTTGCTGGAGAGTCAGGGCTGGATCGTCTCCCGTCCACAGTCGGGTTACTACGTTGCACCGCGTGCCTTAGCACCCGCGCCGCTGAGCGTGGCGATCAGTGAACAGGTCGATATCAACGACTTTGTGTTTGATGTGCTGCAGGCCACGCGCGATCCGGCCATCGTGCCGTTTGGCTCCGCCTTTCCCGATCCCGCACTCTTTCCGCAGCGCCAGCTGATGCGCTCGCTGGCTAACGTCTCTCATCATCTGACCCCAACCGATGCGCTGCACAATCTGCCGCCTGGCAACGCCACACTGCGACAGCTGCTGGCGCAGCGCTATGCGCGTCAGGGCATCACCCTGTCGCCGGATGAAATTGTCATCACCAGCGGGGCGCTGGAGGCGCTGAACCTCAGTCTGCAATCTCTTACCGAGCCGGGCGATTATGTGGTGATTGAACAGCCGAGTTTTTATGGCGCGCTGCAGGCGATAGAGCGGCTTAAGCTCAAGGCGCTGGCGATTCCGGTCGACGCCAGAAATGGCATCGACCTCGTCCAGCTGGAGGAGGCACTGCAGCGCTGGCCTGTGAAAGCCTGCTGGCTGATGACCACACTGCAGAATCCCCTGAGCGTAACCTTAACGCCGGAACGCAAACAGCAGCTGGTTGCCCTGCTGGCGCGTTATCAGGTGCCGATGATTGAAGATGATGTCTATGCCGAACTCTGGGCGGGTGATGCGCCGCCGCTGCCGGCGAAAGCCTGGGATCGCCAGGGGAACGTGCTGCACTGCGGCTCATTTTCAAAGTCGCTGGTGGCAGGATTTCGGGTCGGTTGGGTCGCGGCGGGGCAGCATGCGCAGCGTATTCAGCGGCTGCAACTGATGAGCACGCTCTCTACCAGTGCGCCGATGCAGCTGGCGCTGGCCGATTTTCTTGCCACGCGGCGTTACGACACCCATCTGAAGCGGCTGCGACAGATTCTGGCGAAGCGACAGCAGATGGTGCGCCAGGCGTTAATGAAGGTGCTGCCGCCGCAGGCCACGGTCAGCGAAGCGCGCGGCGGCTATTTTCTCTGGGTGACGCTGCCAGAAAGCATCAATACGACCCGGCTCTATCAGCGGGCGCTGGCTCAGGGGATCAGTATTGCACCGGGGCAGCTATTTTCGGCAGGTGAGCAGTTCAGGCACTGCTTCAGGTTAAATACCGCCTGGCCGTGGGATAGTCGGGCCGAGGCGGCAATCGTGAAGCTGGGTCAGCTGATGGCGGAAGGGCAGGCGGATTAAACCCGCGCCGCTTCCTGATGGCCCCAGGTCAGGTAGTAGACATCATAGAAGTCCACTTCCCCTTTTTGCGTCAGCAGACGCTGGATACCGCTCTTCACGCGTTCTGGTGTCTCAGGCAGCGACAGAATGCGTGAGATTGCCTGTTCGCGCACCGGCTGAATGTAATACCACTCGCCGTTGTAGCAAACACGCAGATCGAGGGCATCGATATCTTCAAAGCGATATTTCGGGTTGATATCCAGCAGCATCAGCACACTCATCACCAGCACAAACACGGTGGCAAACCAGAAGGCGGGCCAGCCGAGCATCTCGGTGGTGAAAATCAGCGCCACGCACAGGCCGTAGCAGAGATACATTACTGCCCAGAGACCAGGGTGGTTCTTCAGAAACGAGAGGCTGAAACGCGGCAAATTGTCGCGACGTTCTTCGCGGTTAAGCAGGGCGATCTCGTCAATCAGGATTTGTTTAATAGCGTCCATTTGTTACCTCACTGTCATCTGTTAGCTATTACAACAGATAACAGTCAAGCATATCAGAAACAGATCTGTGCTTTTTTTATATAACAGTTTATACGACAGTGACCGGGGCGTCGGGCTGCTGCGCCTGTGTGACTTTCCGCCTGACATTTTGCAACACTTTGCCGCAGTAAGAACCGCTATCCGCCGTCGCGCAGGCACACTCCGACCCTATAGTTAACGACACATTTGGCTTTAGTCAGCAATATCAGTCAATTATCTCAATTGTGTCGTCTGGCGCACATTGCATTGTGCCGCGGGTTTGCCACACTTAGAAAAACATCGGAGAACCTGTATGCGTGCCTCATCCTCCAGTCTGCTATTAATGATGTCCTTTGCCGCTGGCACCTTCTCGGCCGGGGCCTCTGACAATCCTCAGCATCTGATGCTCGCCAGCCCGTCGGGCGGTGTACCCAATAACCCGTTACCTCTGATTATCTGGCCGCGCGTGGTGCCGGAAGAGGAGGAGATCGCCACGTGGTTTGAGAAAACCTTTGAGGAGAACGGCTGGCCACCCGCCTGGCGCTATCCGATCTTCCCATACACCCATTATCATCCCAATACCCATGAACTGCTGGGCGTCGCTGAAGGCTGGGCGGAAGTGCTGTTTGGCGGCGACAGTGGCCGCATGGTGACCCTGCGCGCAGGCGATGCAGTCCTGATTCCGGCGGGTGTCGGCCATCGGCAGGTCAGCGCCAGCGAAGATTTTATGGTGATAGGCGCCTATCCGCACGGGATGTCGCCGGAGACGCTGCGCGATGAGCCCGCGAAGCTGAAAATGGCCCAGGAGCAGGTAAAAAAAGTGCCGTTGCCGACGCAGGATCCCTTTACCGGCAAAGAGGGCGCATTAAGCGAGATCTGGCAGCCGATTGCGGCGCTCACCGCCCAGCAGTAAGCCACGGGGCGAGCACGCCCCGATGCCGCTCAGCCAGCCCGGCTTTCGCGTCCCGTAAGCCTGGCTGTCACCGGGCTGTCATCAAACTGTCGTAGCGTTTTGCCCAGCATGTTAACGGCAAAGGCAGAGTAAGATGGCGGCAATATCGTTAACCGGACTGAGCAAAGCGTTCGGCGCGCAGCCGGTACTGGACGCGATTTCATTACAGATTAACCAGGGCGAGTTTGTCGCCGTTCTTGGGCCTTCTGGCTGCGGCAAAACCACCCTGCTGCGCCTGCTGGCCGGCTTTGAAACGCTCGACAGCGGTGAAATCTGCATCGGTGAACGTCAGGTTGCCGCAGACGGGCTGCACCTGCCGCCGGAAGCCCGCGAGCTCGGCGTGGTGTTCCAGAACTACGCTTTGTGGCCGCATATGACGGTCGCGGAGAACGTCGGCTACAGCCTGAAGGTGAACGGTGTGGCGCGCGCAGAACGCGAACTGCGCACCACCCAGGCCCTGACGCTGGTCGGGCTGGATCGCTTCGCCGACCGCCGACCCGCCGATCTATCCGGCGGTCAGCGCCAGCGCGTGGCGCTGGCACGCTGCCTGGTGGCACGGCCGACGCTGGTGCTGCTGGATGAGCCGCTGGCTAACCTTGATGTCCATCTGCGCGCCACCATGGAAGAGGAGTTCCGCCGCTTCCATCGCCACAGCGGCGCCACCTTACTCTATATCACCCACGATCAACGCGAAGCGATGGCACTGGCCGACCGCATCGTAGTGCTCGAACACGGCAGAGTGATGCAGTTCGCCAGCCCGCAGACCCTGTGGCGCGAACCGGCTAATGAGATGGTGGCGACCTTTATTGATGAGGGGCGGGTGCTGCCGGTCAGCGACATTGAGCCGCTCGATCCGGGTCAGGCGACCGCCACGCTCTGCGGGCTGCGGGTTTTGCTGCGCTGCTCGCCTCACCAGCGCCCTCTGCCACACGGCAAAGCCAGCTTCCACAGCGTCAGTTTTCACCTCGCCGCTGAGGGAGAGCGGCAGTTTGCCGCCCGCGTTGAGCGCATCATCTTTCGCGGTGGCTACCATCAGATCAACCTTCGACCGCTTAATCAACCGGATGTCAGCCTGTCGCTGACGCTTAATGATGCTGCATTACTGGCGGTGGATGACACCGTCGGCGTCGCCGTCGATGACGGCTGGATTCTTCCTGCATAAAGGGTTTCAGAAACCATGAAAACGGCTTTTCGTACTCCGCTTCACGCGCTGTTGTTGCTGTCGGGCCTCGCGGCCTCAACCCTGTTGCAGGCGGCCGACGCGCCCGGCGGCAAGCTGGTGGTTTACACGTCGCAGGCACCTGAAATTGCGCAACAGACCATCGATGCGTTTAAGGCCGCGTATCCGGCGGTGGAGGTGGAGTGGACCCGCAACGGCACCACTCAACTGATGAACGTGCTGCGCACTGAGATGATGAGCGGCCAGGTCAAACCCGATGTGCTGCTGGTGGCCGACGCGATCAATCTGGGCGCACTCAAGAAAGAGGGGCAGCTCTATTCATATCCGGCCGCCCCGGTCAGCCACCTGAAGCCTGCCTATTACGATGCGGATAAAACCTTTTTCGGCACCAAAATTATCGCCACGGTGATCGCCTATAACACCCAGCGTGCGAAGCCGGTCAGTAGCTGGAAAGCGCTGGCAGTAGAAGAAAACAGAGGCCAGATTGCGGTCCCCAGTCCCCTCTATTCCGGTGCGGCGCTCTATAAGCTGCATACCGATATCCATACTCCGTCGATTGGCTGGGCGTTCTATCAGCAACTGGCCGCTATCGGCATTGCGCCACAGGGCGGCAATGGACCGGCGCTGAAAGCGGTTGCCAGCGGCATGGATAAGTATGGCGTGATCACGGATGCCGATATTATCCGCGCCAAAAAGCAGGGATCGCCCATCGATCTGGTCTATCCGCAGGAGGGCGTCTCCTATGTGACCGAGCCGGTGGCGATCATGAAGTCGGCGCATAATCTGCCGGCCGCCAAAGCCTTTGTTGATTTCATGCTGTCGGAAGCGGGGCAGCAGCTGGTGGCGAAGCAGGGCAACCGGCCGGTCGATGCCCGCGTGGCGGCACCCGGTGGCTTTGCGCCGATTGAGCAAATCACGCTGCTGACGCCGGATGTGGCACAAGCGGTGGCCGAGGATGCTCAGGTCCGCGAAACCTTTACTGAACTGTTTGGCGGCTGATCGTGAGCGTGCTGGGTAACGAATGGCGAAGAGGCCAGGCCGCCAGGCATCGCAGATGGCGGGCGGAACCGCTGGTGCTGGGCATACTGGTGCTGGTGATCGGCCTGCTGTCGGTGGCACCCTTTGCCCGGCTGATGGGAACCGCGCTGGCACCGGATGGCATGCTGGATAGCGATCGCCTGCTGAGATTGCTGACCAGCCGGCGGGTACTCAGTGCCACGCTGAATACCCTGGCGATCGGCATCAGCGCAACGCTGATGTCGCTGCTGCTGGGAACGGTGGCTGCCTGGCTGGTGGCGCTCACCGATTTGCGTGCCAAAGCGGCCTGGGTATTTGCCTTTATCCTGCCGCTGATGATCCCGCCGCAGGTAACTGCGCTGGCCTGGATACAGGCGCTGGCACCGGGCAGTCTGCTGGCCACAGCGGTGAATGCGCTGGGCGGGACATGGCTGGCACCCGGTCAGCAACCGCTCTATTCCGCGACCGGCATGGTGCTGCTGCTGGGCCTGCACAATGCGCCGCTGGTGTTCCTCACGGTGCGGGCTGGCCTGCGTCGTCTCCCCGCCGAACTGGTGGAGGCGGCCCGCATCAGCGGCGCATCACCCCGGCAGATTCTGTTCACGGTGATCCTGCCGCTGGCGCGCCCCGCGATCTTCGCCGGGGCGGCGCTGGCGTTTGTCGCTGCGGTCGGGAATTTCGGTATCCAGGCGATGCTGGGTATTCCGGCGCGGGTGCCGACGCTGATTACGCTGGTTTATCAGCAGCTCAATACCCTCGGCCCCGGTGCGCTGCCCAATACCGCCGTCTACTCGATGCTGATTGCGCTGATCACCCTCGCCGGGATGCTGATTAGCGGCTGGCTGGGCGGACGACGCGATGTCCGGGTCAGCGGATCGCCACGACCCTGGCACCAGCCGCTGCGGCGCGCGCGACTGCCGGGCGAAATCATCGCCTGGCTGTGGATGGTGATCACCTTGCTGCTGCCGCTCAGCGCCTTGCTGACCACCGCCTTAACCCGCGGTTTCGGTCAGGCTCTGAACTGGCAAACCCTGACGCTGGAGAATTTTCAGCAGGCGCTGTGGGGCTATCCGGCGATACGGCAGGCGTTCTTTACCAGCCTGTGGCTCACCGGCCTGACGGCGCTGCTGCTCAGCGTCATGGCACTGTTCCTGGCTTTCTTTCTCAGCTGGCATCGTACCCGGCTGGTGCGGGGGCTGGGATTCGCCAGCGAGCTGACCTATGCGCTGCCCGGCATTGTCACCGGCGTGGCGGCGATGCTGTTTTTCCTGCGGCCGCTGCCGCTGCTGGGATTTTCTCTTTACGGAACGGTGTGGATTATTCTCGCGGCCTATCTGGCCAATTTCCTGGCGCTGGTGTTAAGGCCGACGCTGGCCGGGTTCGCGCAAATCGAACCGTCACTGGATGAGGCGGCGCGCTTATGCGGCGCGGGTCTGATGCGGCGGATGACTGACATCCTGCTACCGCTGGCGGCACCTTCTGTGCTGGCCGGTGCGCTGCTGGTGTTCCTCACCGCGCTGAATGAAATACAGGTTTCAGTGCTGCTGGTTACCGCGCAAACCCAGACGCTTGGCCCGACCATTATTTTCCTGGACGAAGGCGGATCGGCGCCGCTGGCGGCGGCGGTCGGATGCCTGATGATTGGGATCGTGCTGGGCTTAATGCTGCTGGCCTCACGGCTGACGCGCCGTCTGCCGCAGGGAGTCCTGCCATGGCAAGCCTGACGGTGATCAGCGGCGTCGGCGGAAAACTGCCTGCCGCTTTCCTGCTGGAGATAGAGGGATATCGTCTGTTATGGGATTTAGGTGCCGGGCCGGAGCCGGGCGTCCGGCCCGCAATGGACGCCATCGGCCAGGTCGATGCGCTCTGCCTGACCCATTCCCATGTGGATCACGCGGCGGCGCTGGATAGCTGGGCCGACATCGGTTCACCGCCGGTCTATGCCAGTGAGATTACCTGGCAGCAGCTGGGCGAGGCTGGCGTGCCGGCTCAGGCGCGACGCATCCTGCCATTGCGCGGCCAGTGCGCGCTGGGGCCGCTAAATCTCTTTACCGGTCGCAGCGGGCATTCGCCAGGATCGATCTGGTTCCATCTGCCGATTGCGGGTGGCATCACCTATATGGGCGACTGGAGTCGCGAATCGCTGCTGTTGCCGTTTGATTGCCCGCCACGCGCACGGCTGTTGATTACCGATGGTTCCTATGGCGACCGCAATCAGCGACTGGCGCAGCAGATCGACGCGCTGGCCCTGGCGGCACAAGGGGGCGCCGTGGTCACCGCGCCGCTGCACGGGCGCGGCCCTGAGATGGCCCTGCAGCTCAGCGCTCGCGGGCTGCCGGTGGTGATGTGTCCCCAGGTGCGCGAAGAGGTGGCGCAGTTGCTGGCGCTCAACAGCCTGCCCGCCGCGGCGATGCTGGCGCTGGCCCGGTTATTACGCGTCGCAACACCCGACCGCTGGCGACCGGATACGGTAATTGTCGCGGCGGATGCGGTGGCTGACAGCGGGCTGGCGGCGCAGCTCAGCCATCAGCCCGACTTTCGTCTGATCTTCAGCAGTCACGTTTCCAGCGGCACTCGTGCCTTTGAGATGCTGCAATCCGGCATGGCACGCTGGCTGCCGTGGAATGTGCATCCGCCACTCGACGATCAGCTGGCGCTGATCAGACAGACGGCGGCCCAGAAAGTGATCCCGGCGTTTGTCGCGCCGCAAGAGTGCCAGCAGCTGATGAGCCAAAGTCCGGCAATGCTCTGCTGGCAGCACCGTTATTCGCTCTCCTCGCGCTGGGAGCGGGTCGCCTTACGCGCCGCCACCGCGGAGTCATTGAACATTTACTCGCCGCTGCCGATAAACCCCTTATAAACACTGATTAATCTTCTTAATGCGCTTGTCATCTCAGCTCTTTTCGGCTGTAGTCTGCGCACGCTATTAAGAACATTCCTAAGCCGTCATCCGGCTACAGAGCAGCAGGCTAATCACAATGGATAATAACTCTGATGTCATCTATCGCATGCTGGTACAAAGCGTGAATGATTACGCCATCACTATGCTAAAACCTGACGGTATCATCGGCAGCTGGAATCAGGGTGCTCAGCGCACGATAGGCTATACGCCAGACGAGATGATTGGCTGCAGCTTCGCCCTGTTGTATAGCGAAGAAGATCGCCGCCGGGGCCTGCCGCAGCGTGGACTGGATATGGCTGCCACAGCCGGACACCATGAAAGCGAAGGCTGGCGCTATCGCAAAGATGGCAGTGCTTTCTGGGCGCATGAGACGATCGATCCGATACGCAATGACGCCGGTCTGCTGGTGGGATACGCCTGTATTACCCGCGACTGCACTCAGCAGCAGGAGCAGCAGCGCAAGGAGCGGGAGCAGGAGATGCGCTTCCGCCTGCTGGTGGAGGGCGTTACCGATTATGCCATCTATATGCTCGATCATGACGGCAACGTGGTGAACTGGAATGCCGGGGCACAGCGCGCCAAAGGCTATGTGGCGGAAGAGATTGTCGGCCAGCATTTTTCCCGCTTCTACAGCGCCCAGGATCGCCTGAACCGTGTCCCGGAGCAGAACCTGCAAACCGCTTATCGCACCGGCCGCTTTGAAGATGAGGGCTGGCGCTACCGCAAAGATGGCAGCGCCTTCTGGGCGCATGTGGTGATCGACACGATCCGCGACGATCAGGGTAAGCTGCTGGGCTACGCTAAAATCACCCGCGACTGCACCGAACAGCAGCGCGTCCGCAGTCAGCAACGGGAGCAGGAGCAGCGTTTCCGTCTGCTGGTAGAAGGGGTCACCGATTACGCCATCTATATGCTCGATGTCGATGGCGTGGTGGTGAACTGGAATGCCGGTGCGCAGCGTGCCAAAGGGTACAAAGCGGATGAAGTGGTGGGTCAGCACTTCTCGCTGTTTTACAGTTCCCAGGAGCGGCTGAACCGCATCCCGGAAGCGAATCTCGGTATCGCGCTTAAGACCGGCCGTTTTGAAGATGAGGGCTGGCGCTACCGCAAAGATGGCAGCGCCTTCTGGGCGCATGTGGTCATCGACGCGATCCACGATGATGACGGTAAGCTGGTTGGCTTCGCTAAGATCACCCGCGACCGCACGGAACGCCGTGAGCAGGAGCAGCAGGTGCTGCGCGCCCGGGATCTGGCTGAAGCCCAGAGCACCCAGAAAACCGCGCTCTCTAAATTCCTGGATAATATCATCGCCAACATTCCCTCCTGCGTGATTGTTGAAGATGCGATCACCCGCGAGATCCTGCTGGTTAACGACCGCACTCAGCAGCTGTTTGGCCTGTCGAAATCGCTGATCGTCAACAAGCGCCCGCACGAATGTATGTCGCCCGAACTCAGCGATTACTTTAATAATCTGGCGGATGTTGCGCTGCGCAGTGAGGGCATGCATGAACGTGAGCAGTTGCTGATGACCGCCAGCGGCGAACGCATTCTGCATACCCGCGCCACCGCGATTAACGGTCAGGATGCGCGACGTAACTACCTGATGCTGCTGGTAGAAGATGTCACTGACCAGCGCGCTGCTGATGCCCGTATTCACCATATGGCGCACCACGACAATCTCACCAGCCTGCCGAACCGCATTCTGTTCCGCCAGCGTCTGAGTGAAGCCTTGCGCACTGCCGGTCAGATACAGCGTCAGACTGCCGCGCTCTGCCTTGATCTCGATAATTTTAAAAATGTGAACGATGCGCTGGGCCACCAGATTGGCGACGAGTTGCTGCGCAGTGTGGCTAAGCGTCTGCGTAACGCGCTGCGTGACCAGGATACTCTGGCGCGTATCGGAGGCGATGAGTTCGCCATCGTGCTGCCTTCGGTGGCCAGTAATGAAGAGGCGAGCATTGTGGCGCAGCGCCTGATTGAGGCGATTCGCCCGCCGGTCAACGTTGAAGGCCATAATCTGTCGGTCGGGCTCAGCGTGGGTATTGCGCTCAGCACCATCATTACCAATACGCCGGAGCAGCTGCTGCGCTGTGCGGACATGGCGCTTTATGAAGCCAAACGTAACGGTCGCAACCGCTATGAGCATTTCACGCTGGAGATGGACGATGTGGCGCGCAGTCGACGCCTGATTGAAAACGATCTGCGCGATGCGATTAGCGGCGGGCATCTGCGGCTCTACTATCAGCCCATCACCAACGGCGATAACCGCACCATCATTGGCTATGAGGCGCTGATGCGCTGGCATCATCCGATTCGCGGGCTGATCATGCCCAACGACTTCATCCCGATCGCTGAAGAGACCGGCCTGATTCATATGCTGGGGGCGTTTGCACTCTACGAAGCCTGTCGCGAAGCGGCGAGCTGGGAAGGGGAGCAGTCGGTCTCGGTCAACCTCTCACCGCTGCAGTTTAAAAACAGCTCGCTGGTGCCGGTGGTGGAAGGTGCGCTAAAAGAGTCGGGTCTCGATCCGGCGCGGCTGGAGGTTGAGATCACCGAATCGGTGCTGCTGGATGATTCGCTGGGTAATATCCGTACCCTGCAAAATCTCAAGGCGCTGGGCGTGCAGATTGCGCTGGATGATTTTGGCACCGGCTATTCGTCGCTGAGCTATCTGCGATCTTTCCCGTTCGACAAAATCAAAATCGACAAATCCTTTATCAATGATATGGGTGACAGCCGCGAGGCGCTGGCGATTATCCGCGCCATCACCGGCATGAGTCGCAGTCTGGATATCCAGATTACTGCCGAAGGGGTGGAGAGCGATGAGCAGTTCGCTAAGCTGCGCGATGAGGGCTGTACCCTGTTCCAGGGCTTCCTGTTCGGACGGCCTCAGCCGTCGGAACTGCGGCTGAAAACGCTGGGTTAATCCGCGCCGGGTTAATCCATACCGTGTTAATCATAGAGGCCATGCTGCTGGACCGGCGCATGGCTGAGATTATCGCGAATGCGCCGCACCGACTCGCGCACCACCAGCCTGCCATTCAGCAGCAGGCTGCCGGTGGGCGTGCCGGGATTCAGTCGCATCTCCTGCAACATTCTCACTGCCGCTGCGCCCAGCTCATCACGCGGCACCTGCACCGAGGTCAGCGGAATATCGTGGATAGCGGCCAGGTTAAAGCCATCCATACTCATCACCGAAATATCCTGCGGCACCCGCAGACCGGCCTGCTCCAGCGCAGTGACGGCGCCCGCCGCAATATAATCACCGCTGGCGAGAATCGCGGTCGGGCGCAGCGCATCAGGGCAGTGGCGCAGATATTCACTCAGCCGCTCCGCCGCTTCATTGCTGCTGAAGCTGTTCAGGGTCAGCAGATGCTGGCGGCTGTCAAACCGCAGGTTCATGGCATGCCAGGCGTCGCGCACCCCCTGCAATCGCTGCTCCATGGTGTAGCGGCGTAAGCAATGCAGCGACAGGATCTGCCGGTGTCCCTGCTCAAACAGGTAGCGCGCTGAGAATTCACCAATCAGCTGATGATGGGGCGAGACCGAAGGCAGGCGCATTCGGCGATCGCGGGCGTTAATCAGCACGCAGGGTTTGTTCATCTCCGCCGCCAGCTGATGAATATGCTCATCATCAATGCCGATCAGCAGTGCCGCTTCGGTCTGCTGCATCTTGTCGATAAACAGCGCGGCATCACTTTCCACCTCCTCCAGCGGGCAGTAGCGCAGCCGCACCTCATGCGGCTCCACCGCCTGGCTGATCCCCTGAATCACTTTGTAGTAGAAGATGTCACTGCGTACATCAAAGGCGCGCGGCGGGGCAAAAACCATCAGGTTATTCAGCAGCAGGCGACCACTGTGCAGGTTGTTTAGCACGCCCTGTTGCTGCGCCACGGCCAGCACTTTGTCACGGGTGGCGGGCCGGGTATTAGCTTTACCCGCCAGCACCCGCGACACCGTACTGATGGAGACGCCGCTGAGTGCCGCAATCTCGCTTACTTTCAGCCTTTGTTTCATTCTGTGATCGCCTTCAAATCTGCTGATGAAAAATTTTTCATAACCTGCTGAATCGCGTCAGATAAGCGTTTCAGTGCCATTTTCTGCCGGGATTCAGCCTGCCATGAAAAGCGTTGCAAAAAAGTGTCTGTACCCACGTTTCGCACTTTTCTAAGTTCGTTACAGGACACGCGGTACGCCAGCAGGCGGTGTGCGTCATCAATGGCAATCAGGAGTGGCACAATGAGCCTCGAATCAACAACCAAACCCATCAGTGCATCCCGCACGGTGCGCGTGATTAAAAATTTACGCTGGTGGATGCTGGGAATGTTCCTGCTGGGTGTAACCGTCAACTACATCACCCGCAACTCGCTCGGCATTCTGGCACCGGAACTTAAAAACAGTCTGCACATGACGACCGAACAGTACTCCTGGGTGGTGGCGGCGTTTCAGCTGGCCTATACCCTGTTTCAGCCAATCTGCGGCTGGCTGATCGATGTGATCGGACTGAAGATGGGCTTCCTGATCTGTGCGCTGATCTGGTCGGTGACCTGTCTGCTGCACGCCGGTGCGGGAAGCTGGCTGCATCTGGCATTGCTGCGCTTTGTCATGGGCGCCTCTGAGGCGGCGGCAACGCCCGCTAACGCCAAAGCGATCGGTGACTGGTTTCCGAAAAAGGAGCGTCCGGTCGCGGCGGGCTGGGCGGGCGTCGGCTTTTCGATTGGTGCCATGCTGGCACCACCGATTATTTATGTCGCGCACATAACGTTTGGCTGGCAGGGCGCCTTTCTGCTGACCGGCGGGCTGGGCCTGCTGTGGGTTGCACTCTGGTGGTGGGGCTATCACTCGCCCGAGAGCCATCCTCGTCTCTCTGATGAAGAGCGGGCCTTTATTAATCAGGACAACGAAGCGATCGGGGAAAAACTGCCGTTCTTCACCGCGCTGAAAGTGATTGGTAAAGAGAAGAAATTCTACGGCATCGCCATCCCGGCTTTTCTGGCAGAACCAGCCTGGGCGGTACTGAGCTTCTGGGTACCGCTCTATCTGGCCAATGAGCGCGGCATGGATCTCAAACAGATCGTGATGTTCGCCTGGCTGCCGTTTCTGGCCGCCGACCTCGGCAGCGTCGCCAGCGGCTATCTGACCAAAATCTATGTGCGCTGGTTTGGTCTCACCCGTGTGAATTCGATTGTCGCCAGTTCGGTGACCGGCGCACTGCTGATGGTCTCCCTGGCGCTGATGACGCTGGTAAAAGATCCCTGGCTGGCGATCGCCCTGATCTCCGTCGGTGGCTTCGGCCATCAGGTGATCTCCTGCATGCTGAGCGCGCTGGTGGTGGAGCGTTTTGATCGCCGCCAGATGGCCACGGTCAACGGCATGCGCGGCTCCTGCGCCTGGATCGCCAGCTTTATCTTCTCGCTGATTATCGGCGTCACCGCCGATACCATCGGCTTCAATCCGCTGTTTGTGGCGATGGGCTTCTTTGACCTGATTGGTGCCGTTTTCCTGGTGATGCTGGTCGCCGAACGCCGCCAGCGCCCTGCTAACCCATAAGGATATCGTGATGAAAACCCTGAAGAACTGGACGCTGCATCAGCAGGCCGATCACTTTGTTGAACTCAAGGTCGAAGATCGTCACTTCCTGCGGCTTTACGTGCTGGAGGATAAGCTGATGCGCGTGCTGCTGAAGCGCGACGGTGAGCTGGCGCTGAACCGCACCTGGAGCATTGCGCCTGTCAACGACGTGCCCTGGCAGGGGCGGGATCGTGAGGCGCTGGATGGCTTTACGCTGCCGGCATTTAAGGTTGAACACGATGCGCAGCAGTTGCGCATCAGCACGCAACGGCTGCGTGTCACGGTGCATCAGCCGCTCTGCCTGAGCTGGGAGCAGTTTGATGGTGAGAGCTGGCAGCCGCTGGCCGCCGACCGTCACACCGGTGCCTATCTGCTCAATGCGCACGGTGATGGAGTCGAGCACTATCAGCGTCGCCAGCCGCAGGATCGGGTTTATGGCCTGGGCGAGAAGAGCGGCGACCTGAACCGCGTTAACCGCCGTTTTGAGATGCGTAATCTGGACGCCATGGGCTACAACGCCGCCAGCACCGATCCGCTCTATAAACATATTCCGTTTACCCTGACGCAGCGCGATGGCGTCAGTTTTGGCCTGTTCTATGACAACCTGAGCAGCAGCTGGCTCGATCTGGGGAATGAGCTGGATAACTACCATCTCCCTTATCGCCGTTACCGCGCCGAGGCGGGCGATCTCGATTACTACATGATGCTGGGCCCGACGCTGCTCGACGTCACCAAAGCCTTTGTGCGTCTGACCGGTCGCACCCTGTTTCAGCCGAAGTGGAGCCTGGGCTACAGCGGGTCCACCATGCACTACACCGACGCGCCCGACGCACAACAGCAGCTGCAATCCTTTATCCGTCTGTGTCGCGAGCATGAAATTCCCTGCGACTCGTTCCAGCTCTCATCGGGTTACACCTCGATTAACAACAAGCGCTACGTCTTCAACTGGAACTACGACAAAGTCCCGAATCCCAATGCGCTGAGCGACGCGTTTCATACTGCCGGAATGAAGCTGGCGGCCAACATCAAACCCTGCCTGCTGCAGGATCATCCGCGCTATCAGGAAGTGGCCGCGCAGGGGCTGTTTATTCGTGACTCTGAGCAGGATCGTCCTGAGCGGTCGGTGTTCTGGGACGATGAAGGATCGCACCTCGACTTCACTCATCCGCAGGCGGTGCGCTGGTGGCAGGAGAATGTCACCCGGCAGCTGCTGGAAAAGGGCATCGATTCCACCTGGAATGACAACAACGAATATGAGGTGTGGGATGGCGAAGCGCGCTGTCACGGTTTTGGTCAGCCGATCGCCATCAAGCATATCCGGCCGGTAATGCCGTTGCTGATGATGCGCGCCTCAATGGAAGCCCAGCAGCAGTTTGCACCGGACAAACGCCCTTATCTGATCTCCCGTTCCGGCTGCGCCGGGATGCAGCGCTATGTACAGACCTGGAGCGGCGATAACCGCACCAGCTGGCAAACGCTGCGCTACAACATCCGCATGGGACTGGGGATGAGCCTCTCCGGGCTGTTTAACGTCGGGCACGATGTCGGCGGCTTCTCGGGCGATAAGCCGGATGCCGAGCTGTTTGTGCGCTGGGTTCAGAATGGCGTTATGCACCCGCGCTTTACTATCCACTCCTGGAATGACGATCACACGGTAAACGAGCCCTGGATGTACCCGGAGGTCACGCCGATGATCCGCGAGGCGATCCGGCTGCGCTATCGCCTGATGCCCTACCTCTATAACCTGGCGTGGCAGGCCAGTGTGGAAGATGAGCCGATGCTGCGCCCGACCTTCCTCGATCACGAGCAGGATCCGCTGACCTATCAGGAGTGTGATGACTTTATGCTGGGGCGCGATCTGCTGGTCGCCAGCGTAGTGGAGCAGGGCGCGCGCAGTCGTGAAGTCTATCTGCCCCGTAACCGCGGCGGCTGGTATGACTGGCACAGCGGCAAGGCGTTTGCGGGCGGCGAGACCATCACGCTGGATGCGCCGCTGGATCGGCTGCCGCTGCTGGTAAGGGCCGGTGCGGTGATCCCGCTGGGCGAGTGCGAAAGCACCACCGATGCGCGGCGTGATACGGTGCGGCAATGGCAGCTATGGCCTGCCCCCGAAGGCGTGCAGACTCAAGGCGAAATGTTTGATGACGATGGCGAGAGCCACGGCTGGCAACAGGGGAATGCGATATGGCTTCGCTGGACGCTCTGCAGCAGCGCCACGCGTATCGACCTGACGGTGGAAAAACGTGGAGATTACCAGCCAGCCTGGCGGGAGATCGCGCTGTTACTGCCTGCGGGGGAAAGCCGTGAACTGTGGGTGAATGGCGGGAAAGCCGCGAGTTACCGGCTGGAATAGCGGTGCAGTGGTGTCAGCAAGACGGCAATAAGATCGGCCCCGAAAAGGGGCCGATAAACATTATTCTGCGTGGTTCTCGGTGCTCATGCGGCCCAGATCTTTATCGACCAGGAACAGACCGTTGCCGCTGTTGCTGACCAGCGCCAGTTTATCCAGCACGGTTTTGAACAGTTTCTCTTCTTCATGCTGCTCGGCAACATACCACTGCAGGAAGTTGAAGGTAGAGTAATCCTGTGAGGTCATGGCAGCATGGGCCAGTTCATTGATTTTGCTGGTGATCAGCTGCTCATGCTCCAGCGCCTGCTGCAGAATTTCATTCAGCGAGGTGAAAGAGACTGGCGGCGCTGCGATGGTACCCAGCACCGGCATGCCGCCGGTATCGCTCAGGTAATCAAACAGACGCTGCATATGCTGCATCTCTTCGCGTGAATGCATCTTCAGGAAGGAAGCGGCACCCTCAAAGCCTTTATCGCTGCACCAGGCGCTCATTTGCAGATAAAGATTGGCAGAGAAAAATTCCAGGTTCAGCTGGTCGTTTAAACGCCCAGTCATTTCAGCAGTCAGCATGGCCGAGTCCTTTTAAGAAGATGTTAAATAAACAGGTATAGTCGGTGAATTATGCATCAAATATGTTAGTAAAGCGAAGGCTTTTCCGCAAAAACAGCTAATTTATCTGATTGATTTAAATAGAATTATTTCACAAATTGAATACGAGCGATTCTCATTCTGCATCACTCCTTATCGGGCAACAAAATCAGAATTTCAGCACCATGATAGTGCGCCCGGTCGCTATCCTGCTGGTGCAATCGCCGCTGAAGCTGGAGAAATAGCGGTCATCTGATGACGCGCCGGAAATATCACGTTGCCGTCAGAAAAAGATATTTCGCAGAGCCATAACAGGCATGGCGTGGATTAAACGCCCAGAGGTGACAGCAGGGCCATTAATCATCGCGCGCCAATCGGCTCTGGCATAAATCATGCTTAGAACTCAGTTCCATATATTGAAACTTGCCACGGCAGGGAACAGGCGGCAAGCCAGGTTATCAGGAGAAAATAATGTCAGATGAAAGTGTTATTAGTCCGGTAAAAATGACGGCGACCAAAGGCAGTTATGTCGCGTTAATTTTTGCCATCCTGTTTTTCTCAGGGCTGTTTTATAACGTCGAGGGTCTTTCATGGCTGGGCGCCTTTGACTTCACCACGCTGGGCGGCAGCTTTGGCACCATGAAAGATCCCGCCAGCAACACCTTTCTTGGCGCAGGCGGACTCAGTGCCAAAGCGGGTTTCCTGTTTGCGCTGTCGCTGACGCCCACGGTGATGCTGGCGCTGGGCGTGCTGGAAATCTTCACCCACTACGGCGCGATTCGCGCGGCGCATCGGTTGCTGACGCCGCTGCTTAAGCCGCTGATGGGGCTGCCGGGCCATTGCGGTCTGGCGTTAATCACCGACCTGCAAAGTACCGACGCGGGCGCGGCATTAACCAAAGAGATGGCCGACCAGAAACAGATCGGTAAAAAAGAGGTGGTGGTGATGAGTGCCTGGCAATATTCCGGTGCCGGCTTAATCAATAATTACTTCGCCATCGGCTCCGCGCTATTCGCCTCAATGACGCTGCCGATTATTATTCCGCTGTTATTAATGTTCGTGCTGAAATTTGTCGGTGCGGCGATAACGCGCGCTGTGTTAAACAGTGTTTATAAAAAGGATTTCGCCGATGGAAAATAAAATCACGACCAGCAGTAATCCCTTTGATGTGTTTGTGACCGGCGCGCGTAAAGGCTTTCACATTGCCATTCACAACCTGATGCCAAATGTGGTGATGGCCTATGTGCTGGCAGAAGTGCTCAATCTGCTCGGCATCATGCAGTTTCTCGGGCACGTTTTTGCGCCAGTGATGGGGCTGTTCGGCCTGCCGGGCGAGGCAATTACGGTGCTGCTCACCGCCTGGCTCTCATCGTCGGCGGGTACCGGCGTAGCGGTGAGTCTGCTGACCAAAGGGCTGCTGACCGGCGCGGATATCACGATTCTGGCCCCGGCGATTTTCCTGATGGGATCGCAGCTGCAATATATGGGACGGCTGCTGGGCGTGGCCGATGAGCCAAAAAAATACTGGCCGCTGCTGATGCTGGTGAGCATCATCAACGCGCTGATCGCAATGTCTGTTATGCGTCTGTTTATTCAGGAGTAACGCTGTGTCTGAGGTATTAGAGCATTACCACTATTTGCACGAAATTCCGGAGCTGGGCTTTCAGGAGGTGAAAACCTCGGCCTACATCGCCGATCAGCTGGAGAAAGCGGGCCTGAAGGTGACGCGCAATATCAATAACACCACCGGCATTGTGGCCGAGATCGACAGCGGTGTGCCGGGTCCGGTGCTGGCGCTGCGCGCGGATATGGATGCGCTGGGGCACATCATTGATGGCGTGCCGTGTGCGCGCCACACCTGTGGTCACGACGGTCACTCTTCGGTCGTGCTGACGGCGGCGACGGCTCTGCTGCAGGAGGGCGCGGTGAAACGTGGCCGGCTGAAGATCCTGTTCCAGCCCGCCGAGGAGCTGGGCGCCGGTGCGCTCTCAATGATCGAAGGTGGCGCACTGGATGATGTGGAGATGATTCTGGGGTTCCATCTGCGTCCGCTGGAGGAGTGCGTGGTCGGACAGGCGGTGCCTGCGGTGCTCTACTCAGCCTGCAGCACGCTGGAAGCGACCATCAAAGGCCAGCCCGCCCATGCGGCGCGTCCGCACCTGGGGGTGAATGCGCTGGATGCTGCCGTACAGGCGGTTCAGGCGGTCAACGCCATCCACCTCTCGCCCGGCCTGACCTGGAGCGTCAAAGCGACCCGCTTCCTGTGCGACGCCGGTGTCACCAACTCGGTGCCGGATGAAGCCCGCGTAGTCTGGGATCTGCGTTCGCAGGAGAACGGGCCGATGACGCTGCTGAAAGAGCAGGTCACGCGCGCCATTACTCACAGCGTGGCGGCACTGGGTGCCAGCGCCGAGGTCCGCGTATTAAAAGAGATGCCCGCCGCCGAGATTGATGATGAGGCGACGGCGGTGATCCGCGCCGCGATCGTCGAGGTGCTGGGCGAAGAGGGCGCGCTGTCAACCCGGACCACGCCAGGCAGCGAGGACTTTTTCTACTATCCGGTGAAGCGTCCGGGTGTTAAAGCGGGCTTCTGGGGACTGGGCACCAACCTGACGCCAGGATTGCATCATCCCGACATGCATTTTGATCTCGACTCGCTGGAGATTGGTGTGCAGATCTTCAAAGCCTGCGTCAGAAAGGTGCTGGGATAACGGAGGCGGGGCGGGTGCAGACCCGTCCCGCTTTGTTGTGGCATCCACCGTTCCCCGATTCCCCGCCCCTGAAATCCTGCCCCTCTCCCTGTAGGCCGCACGCGCAAAATATTGTATGCTATGCCGCCTTAAAGCTGACCAGGTAACCGGAATTCACGCCAATGTAACTTCGCGCTGACCCGCCAACGATGTAAAGATCGTTTTTGGCACCGTTTACCCGCCGGTAAGGTTCTGCCGGCCACCGTGATTTATCAGCAGCGCCAGTAAGTTGCGCTGCCTATTGAGAAGAATTCCATGTCTAATCCCTTTTTAGAAGAGGTGGCACGCCGCCGCACCTTCGCGATCATTTCGCACCCGGATGCCGGTAAAACCACCATTACCGAAAAAGTGTTGCTGTTCGGACAGGCTATCCAGACCGCCGGTACGGTAAAAGGCCGTGGCTCTAACCAGCACGCTAAGTCGGACTGGATGGAGATGGAGAAACAGCGTGGTATCTCCATTACCACCTCGGTGATGCAGTTCCCCTATCGCGATAGCCTGGTGAACCTGCTGGATACCCCGGGCCACGAAGATTTCTCGGAAGATACCTACCGTACGCTGACCGCGGTTGACTGCTGTCTGATGGTGATTGATGCCGCTAAAGGCGTTGAGGATCGTACCCGTAAGCTGATGGAAGTTACCCGTCTGCGCGATACGCCGATCCTGACCTTTATGAACAAACTTGACCGTGACATCCGCGACCCGATGGAAGTACTGGATGAGGTGGAAAGCGAGCTGAAAATTGCCTGCGCACCGATCACCTGGCCTATCGGCTGCGGCAAACTGTTCAAAGGGGTTTATCACCTCTACAAAGATGAGACCTATCTCTACCAGACCGGTAAAGGCCACACCATTCAGGATGTCCGCATCGTGAAGGGGCTGAACAACCCGGACCTCGACACCGCAGTCGGTGACGATCTGGCGGCACAGCTGCGTGAAGAGCTGGAGCTGGTACAGGGCGCATCGCACGAGTTTGAGCAGGAAGCCTTCCTGAGCGGCAAACTGTCGCCGGTCTTCTTCGGCACCGCACTGGGTAACTTTGGCGTTGACCATATGCTGGATGGCCTGGTGGCATGGGCACCGCGTCCGATGCCGCGTGACACCGACACCCGCACGGTAGAAGCGAAAGAAGAGAAGTTCACCGGTTTCGTGTTTAAGATCCAGGCCAACATGGACCCGAAACACCGCGACCGCGTGGCCTTTATGCGTGTGGTGTCCGGTAAATATGAAAAAGGGATGAAGCTGCGTCAGGTGCGCACCGGCAAAGATGTGGTGATCTCCGACGCCCTGACCTTTATGGCGGGCGACCGTTCGCACGTTGAAGAAGCGTATCCTGGCGATATCATCGGCCTGCATAACCACGGCACCATTCAGATTGGCGACACCTTTACTCAGGGTGAAAACATGAAGTTCACCGGTATTCCGAACTTCGCGCCAGAGCTGTTCCGCCGTATTCGTCTGCGCGATCCGCTGAAGCAGAAACAGCTGCTGAAAGGGCTGGTTCAGCTGTCGGAAGAGGGTGCGGTACAGGTGTTCCGTCCGGTGCATAACAACGATCTGATCGTGGGCGCGGTCGGGGTGCTGCAGTTCGATGTGGTGGTTGCCCGTCTGAAAAGCGAATATAACGTCGAAGCGATCTACGAAGCGATCAACGTCTCTACGGCGCGCTGGGTTGAATGCAGCGACGCGAAAAAGTTTGAGGACTTCCAGCGTAAAAACGAAGTTAACCTGGCGCTCGATGGCGGCAATAATTTGACTTATATTGCGCCAACCATGGTTAATCTTAATATTACGCAAGAACGTTACCCCGACGTCCGTTTCCGCAAAACGCGCGAGCACTAATCGCCTGTTTCCGGGCCATTCCAGCTGGGAGTGGCCCTGTTTTCCTCCTTCCAGACTCCTCCTAAAAACCCCGTTTTTCTTCTGTTTTGACGTGTGATCAACCAGTTAGCCAGGCAAATTGCAAAATGCCGTCTATGATTACTCTATCGGACGGCGGAAGAGACTTCTCTTGTCCTTACGTCCTGTAACGCAGCGGCACCTGTGCCTCTGTTGCGCCCACAGTTTTTGGGTGAGTTAACTGATAGAAGGAAGATATCGATGAACAAGACTAAGATTGCTAAAACCCTGATGGCCGCCATGATTGGCTCAGCACTGATCAGCGGCAGCGCACTGGCTGACGAATCAATGTCGCAGAAAGCGTCACAGACAGCCGACAGCGCGGGTTCAAAAATCGATAGTTCTATGAAAAAAGTCGATGGTTATATGGATGACAGCGGCATCACCGCCAAAGCCAAAGCGGCACTGGTAGATGATGACGCAATTAAAAGCACGGATATCTCGGTAAAAACGCATAGCGGCGTCGTGACCTTAAGCGGTTTCGTCACCTCACAGGATCAGGCTGAGAAGGCTGTGGCTGTGGTGCAGAAAATCGAAGGTGTTAAATCCGTCAGCGACAAACTACACGTCAGAGACAGCAAAGCATCATCAATGAAAGGTTATGCGGGCGATGCCGCTACGACCAGCGAAATTAAAGCTAAGCTATTAGCGGATGACATTGTTCCGTCGCGCAACGTAAAAGTTGAGACCACCGACGGCGTTGTTCAGCTTTCAGGGCAGGTTGCTAATCAGGCACAGTCAGATCGTGCAGAAAGCATTGCTAAAGCCATTGAAGGCGTGAAAAGCGTTAAGAATGACCTGACGGTTAAATCTTAAGCTTGCGTACGGCCACTTCTGTGGCCGTACGAATAAAAGATACCCATCCGGGGATGAAATAAGCAGATCGATTTTAAAATATTCGATTTTTAAATAGGGTAAGGAGAGGCTTATGTTTCGTTGGGGCATTATTTTTCTGGTGATCGCACTGATCGCTGCAGCGTTAGGTTTTGGCGGTTTAGCGGGCACAGCAGCATGGGCAGCTAAAGTTGTCTTCGTCGTTGGTATTATCCTGTTCCTCATCAGCCTGTTTACCGGCCGTAAAAAGCTTTAGCCGATGAGTCCTGCAGTGTAATGCAACGCAAAGCATAGAGCGGAGACCAGTCATCTGTAGCGACTGACGTGAAGAGAGGGACACCTTCACATCGCTGCAAGGTAAGCCAGCCCAGCTGGCCTGCCGGTTAAAGGAACATATGACTGGTTCTCCGGAATGCTGCCGTCTTTAACGGATCGATCCTCCAGCAGACCCGGAACCCCTTTTTGAGGTTCGTACAGTGGGTATACGCATTCCTGTCACGCTCGGCGCCATTGAACCTCTGGCCCTGACTCCGTTTAAATCTCAGAAAATTGCCCTGGTTTGTGAAGGCGGCGGTCAACGCGGCATTTTCACCGCAGGCGTATTAGATGAATTCCAGCGTGCCCGATTCAACCCCTTTCAGCTGATTCTCGGCACCTCTGCCGGTGCACAAAATCTTTCTGCCTTTGTCTGTGGTCAGCCCGGCTATGCCCGACGTGTGATTACCCGCTATACCACCAGTAAACTCTTTTTTGATCCGCTGCGCTTTGTGCGTGGTGGCAATCTGATCGATCTCGACTGGCTGATAGATATCACCCGCAGTGAATTTCCGCTGGCGATGAGCAGCGCGGAACAGCTGTTCTCCAGCGGCCGCGAGTTTTATATGTGCGCCTGCCGCAGTGACGACTACACGCCTGGCTACTTCAACCCGACCGCCGATAACTGGCTGGATCTGATCAAAGCCTCCAGTGCCATTCCCGGTTTTTACCGGCTGGGGGTCAGTCTGGAAGGGATCAGCTATCTCGATGGCGGCATCAGCGATGCGATTCCGGTGCGTGAAGCCGCGCGCCGTGGCGCTGATACCATTGTGGTGATCCGCACCGTGCCGTCGCAGATGTTCTATACCCCGAAATGGTTTAAGCGGATGGAACGCTGGCTCAGCACCGGCGCACTGCAGCCGATGATCAACGTGCTGAATAAGCATGAACAGAGCTATCGGGAAATTCAGCAGTTCATTGAGAATCCTCCCGATGATTTGCGCATTATCGAAATCTTTCCGCCGCATGCGCTGGCCAGCAGTGCGCTGGGGAGCCGCATCGCTTCACTGAATCAGGATTATCATCTGGGACGGCGTTGTGGTCGCTATTTTCTTGCCACGCTGGGCCAGTGGCTGAGCGATGCGGAACCGATGACCACGGCGCGTATCCTAACGCCGCCTGCACCGGTAGCCAATGCACCCGATACCCGCCTCATCATCACACCGCCGCTGGCGGATAATGATGCTGATTACGATAAAGGATCGCTGGCATGAAGTTTATCGATACGCACTGCCACTTCGATTTTCCGCCGTTTGAAGGGGATATCTCTGGCAGCCTGGCACGTGCTGCAGAAGCTGGCGTGGAAAAGATTATCGTTCCGGCGATCGATGCCAGCCGCTTTGAGCGGGTCTGCGCGTTAGCCGCGGCGCAACAGGCGCTCTATGCCGCGCTGGGCCTGCATCCGATCGTTATCGAAAATCATCAGGAGGCCCATCTCGACCAGCTGGAAACCTTACTGCAACAGCGGCCGCGTAAGCTGGTGGCGATCGGCGAGATCGGGCTGGATCTCTATCGCGACGATCCGCAGTTTGATAAGCAGCAACGCTTTCTTGAGGCGCAGCTTAAGCTGGCGAAAGCGTATCAGCTGCCGGTGATCCTGCATTCGCGCCGCACTCATGACAAGCTGGCGCAGATTCTGCGTCGTTACGATCTGCCGCGCCGTGGCGTGGTGCATGGTTTTGCGGGCAGCCTGCAGCAGGCGCAGGCCTTTATTAAGCTGGGTTATGCGATTGGCATCGGCGGGACCATTACCTATGAACGCGCCAGCAAAACCCGTCAGACCGTGGCGCAGCTGCCGCTCTCTTCGCTGCTGCTGGAAACCGATGCACCCGATATGCCGCTGCAGGGCTTTCAGGGCCAGCCTAATCGTCCGGAGCGGGCGCGTCAGGTGTGGGAGGTGCTCTGCAGCCTGCGTGAAGAGTCACCTGAGGAGATTGCCGATGCGCTGTGGCACAACAGTCAGCAGCTATTTCAGCTCGATCCCGCTTTCCCGGCGCTGCGCAACTGATCGCCCGCGTCTCACCCGACCTGCAGCCTTCGCGCTTAAATGTGATAATAGTAACATTGCACCCGCTGGCGTATAATAACCACCAAGCCCTGTTATCTGTAATGTTAGTCACAGTAAACGTGGCAATGTTGCACTAATTTCTTATTCCTATGTGACTCCTGGCACATATCAGGCCGCACCAGAGTGTTATTATTATAACATTCCGCCGGCGAGCCGGTGGGTTGCACCCCGATCCTTTGGAGAGCCTCATGACCGATATCAAAGACCTTGCCCTGCGCGCCCTGAAACTGATGGATTTAACCACCCTGAATGACGACGACACCGACGCAAAAGTGATCGCCCTGTGTCATCAGGCCAAATCCCCGGCAGGCAACACCGCCGCAATCTGTATCTATCCGCGTTTTATTCCGATTGCCCGTAAAACGCTGCGCGAGCAGGGCACCCCGGAGATCCGCATCGCCACGGTGACTAACTTCCCGCACGGCAATGACGACATTGATATTGCGCTGGCAGAAACCCGCGCCGCTATCGCCTACGGTGCCGATGAAGTGGATGTGGTGTTCCCGTATCGTGCGCTGATCGCCGGTAACAGTCAGGTCGGTTTCGATCTGGTGAAAGCCTGTAAAACCGCCTGTGCCGAAGCCGATGTGCTGCTGAAAGTGATCATCGAAACCGGTGAACTGAAGCAGGAAGCGCTGATCCGTCAGGCCTCTGAGATTGCCATTGATGCCGGTGCCGATTTCATTAAAACCTCTACCGGTAAAGTGCCGGTTAACGCCACGCCTGAAGTGGCGCAGATCATGATGAACGTGATCCGCGATAAAGGCGTCAGCCAGCAGGTTGGCTTTAAGCCCGCTGGTGGCGTGCGCACCGCTGAAGATGCCGCGATCTATCTGAAAATGGCGGAAGAGACGCTGGGTGCCGACTGGGCCGATGCGCGTCATTTCCGCTTTGGTGCATCAAGCCTGCTGGCGAGCCTGCTCAACACCCTGGGTCATGACAGCGACACCAGCAAAGCGGGTTACTGATCCTTCAGGCGGTCGCTGACCGCCTGTTCTCCATCCTGATTTCCCTGAACCAGGGGGTTACCTTGTTCCTGCCACAAGAAATAATTCGCAAAAAACGTGACGGCCATGCGCTGACTGAAGAGGAAATTCGCTTCTTCATCAATGGCGTGCGTGATAACACCGTTTCGGAAGGTCAGATTGCCGCGCTGGCGATGACCATCTATTTCCACGACATGACGCTGCCTGAGCGGGTCGCGCTGACCATGGCGATGCGTGATTCCGGTACGGTACTGAACTGGAAATCACTTAATCTCAATGGCCCGGTGGTGGATAAGCATTCGACCGGCGGCGTCGGCGATGTGACGTCGCTGATGTTAGGGCCGATGGTCGCGGCCTGCGGCGGATATGTTCCGATGATCTCGGGTCGTGGCCTTGGCCATACCGGCGGCACGCTGGATAAACTGGAAGCGATCCCGGGCTTCGATATCTTCCCGAGCGATGACCGCTTCCGCGAGATCATTAAGCAGGTCGGTGTGGCGATTATCGGCCAGACCAGCTCGCTGGCACCGGCGGATAAGCGTTTCTACGCCACGCGTGACATCACCGCCACCGTCGATTCGATCCCGCTGATTACCGCCTCGATTCTGGCGAAGAAGCTGGCAGAAGGGCTGGATGCACTGGTGATGGATGTCAAAGTGGGTTCCGGCGCGTTTATGCCAACCTATGAAGCGTCAGAAAGTCTGGCGCAGTCGATTGTTGGCGTCGCCAATGGCGCAGGTTGCCAGACCACCGCACTGCTGACGGATATGAACCAGGTTCTCGCCTCCTCAGCCGGTAACGCGCTGGAAGTGCGTGAAGCGGTTCGCTTCCTGACCGGCGAAGAGCGGAATCCGCGCCTGCTGGAAGTGACGCTGGCGCTCTGCAGCGAAATGCTGGTCTCCGGCAAACTGGCCGCCAGCGACACCGAAGCGCGTCAGAAACTGATGACGGTGCTGGATAACGGCAAAGCAGCCGAGATATTTGGTCGTATGGTCGCTGCCCAGCAGGGACCTGCCGATTTAGTGGAACGCTACGACGCTTATCTGCCCGCGCCAATGCTGAGCAAGCCGGTGTATGCCGACCAGCCAGGCATCGTCAGCAGCATGGATACCCGTGCGCTGGGTCTGGCGGTGGTGGCAATGGGTGGCGGACGTCAGCGTGCCAGCGACAGTATTGATTACAGCGTCGGCTTAAGCGACATGATCACCCTGGGCGAGCGTGCCGATGCGCAGCGTCCACTGGCGATCATTCACGCCAGCAGCGAAGACAAATGGCAGCAGGCCGCCGCCGCGGTCAAAGCCGCGCTGGTGCTCGGTAATTCCGTCCCGGCTGAGACGCCGGTTGTCTATCGCCGTGTGAGCGATATCAGCTAACTGACCGGTAACCGGTGCCAGCTGCGATGCATTCGGGTATACTGATCTGATCGCTTTTTTTTGACTTGTCACGCGCCAATGCGCAGGAGACTTGCATGAAACGTGCTTTTATTATGGTTCTCGATTCCTTTGGAATTGGCTCCAGTAAAGATGCCGATAAATTCGGCGACGCAGGTTCGGATACTTTAGGTCACATCGCCGAAGCCTGTTTCAGGGGTGAAGCAGACAAGGGACGTAAAGGCCCATTGCATCTGCCTAATCTTACCGCGCTGGGTCTGGGCAAAGCCGCAGAGCTGTCGACCGGCCGCTTCCCGGCAGGTCTGGATCCTGAGGCGAAAATCACCGGCGCGTACGCTTACGCCAGCGAGCTTTCGTCAGGTAAAGATACGCCGTCAGGCCACTGGGAGATCGCCGGTGTGCCGGTGCTGTTTGACTGGGGCTACTTCAGCGACAAAGAGAACAGCTTCCCACAGGAGTTGCTGGACAAACTGGTTGAGCGCGCAGATCTGCCGGGCTATCTCGGGAACTGCCACTCTTCAGGTACGGTGATCCTCGACCAGCTGGGCGAAGAGCACATGAAAACCGGCAAGCCGATTTTCTATACCTCTGCGGACTCGGTGTTCCAGATCGCCTGTCACGAAGAGACTTTTGGTCTGGATCGTCTCTATGCGCTGTGCGAAATCGCCCGTGAAGAGCTGACCGAAGGTGGCTACAACATCGGTCGGGTTATCGCCCGTCCGTTTGTGGGCGACAAAGCGGGTCAGTTCGAGCGCACCGGCAATCGTCACGACCTGGCAGTCGAGCCACCATCCGCCACCATGCTGAAAAAGCTGGTGGATGAGAAGGGCGGTCACGTGATCTCCGTGGGTAAAATCGCCGATATCTATGCTGAGCAGGGCATTACCAAAAAGGTCAAAGCGACCGGTCTGGATGCGCTGTTTGACGCGACGATTCAGGAGATGAAAACCGCGCCGGATCAGGCGATTGTTTTCACTAACTTCGTTGATTTCGACTCAACCTGGGGACATCGTCGTGATGTTGCCGGTTATGCGGGCGGGCTGGAGCTGTTTGACCGTCGTCTGCCTGAGCTGATGGAATTAGTCGGAGAAGATGACATTCTGATCCTGACCGCTGACCACGGCTGTGACCCGACGTGGGAAGGCACTGAACACACGCGTGAGCACATTCCGATTCTTATCTACGGACCGAAAGTCGAGCCGGGTTCACTCGGTTACCGCGAAACTTTCGCCGATATTGGTCAGACAATTGCACACTATTTTGGCCTGTCCGAGATGGACTATGGCAAGAACATGCTGTAAATCAGCAATTTAATAAGGATTAAACAATGGCAACCCCTCATATTAATGCTGAAATGGGCGATTTCGCAGACGTCGTGCTGATGCCTGGCGATCCGCTGCGTGCAAAGCACATTGCTGAAACCTTCCTGGAAAATCCGGTAGAAGTGAACAACGTGCGCGGGATGCTGGGCTACACCGGCACCTATAAGGGCCGCAAAGTCTCTGTAATGGGCCACGGAATGGGTATTCCTTCCTGCTCCATCTACACCAAAGAGCTGATCACCGACTTCGGCGTGAAAAAGATCATCCGTGTGGGCTCCTGTGGTGCCGTGCGTGCCGATGTAAAACTGCGTGACATCGTGATTGGTATGGGTGCCTGCACCGATTCCAAAGTGAACCGTATGCGTTTCAAAGATCACGATTTTGCTGCGATTGCTGACTTCGACATGGTGCGTAACGCGGTTGATGCGGCGAAAAACCTGGGTGTTGAAGCGCGCGTGGGTAACATCTTCTCTGCCGATCTCTTCTACACCCCGGATCCGCAGATGTTCGACGTGATGGAAAAATATGGCATCCTCGGCGTTGAGATGGAAGCTGCAGGTATCTACGGTGTGGCCGCAGAGTTCGGTGCTAAAGCGCTGACCATCTGCACCGTATCAGACCACATCCGTACGCACGAGCAGACCACCGCTGCTGAGCGTCAGACCACCTTCAACGACATGATCAAGATTGCGCTGGAGTCTGTTCTGCTGGGTGATTAATCAGCGTGGCAGGCATTGACGCCTGCTGCCCGATCCCCTTGCGCAGATCCCCCTTAACCGGGGGATCTGCATTTTCCCGCCTCGCCGTCCCGGTAACATTCACATCAAATGACACACTTTTGGTCAGGCTTGTGCATCTTCGCGCTGGCACGCCCGCGACCGCGCTTTATCATGGTGCGCAATAACAGATAATAATTAATCGCCTGATAATGCCCCCTGATGAACTTTCGTAACTTCCAAGCTGAAGAGAAGCTGTTTGCCCGCCGCGCTGCAATAGCCTTTGCTCTGGTCTGTCTCTGTTTCACCATTCTTGGCGTAAACCTTTTTCGCTTACAGGTGCGTGATCATGGCTATTACCAGACGCGCTCTAACCAGAACGACATCAAAATGATCCCCATCGCCCCGACGCGCGGGCTGATTTATGACCGCAACGGCATTCCGCTGGTGCGAAACGTCAGCTGGTACGCCATTACGCTGACGCCTTACAAAATCAGCGACATGGACGCCACGCTGCGGGCACTCACGCCGATCGTTAATCTGACGCCGGACGAAATCGACACCTTCCGCCATGCGCTGAAGCAGACCAGCCGTTACAAGCCGGTGGTGCTGAAAGAGGAGCTGACTGAAGAGCAGGTCGCCCGCTTTGCGGTCAATCAGTTTCACTTCACCGGCGCCAGCATTGAGACCTACCAGGATCGTGAATATCCCTATGGCGCGGATCTGGCGCATGTGATCGGCTATGTGTCGAAAATCAACGATAACGACTATAAACGGCTAAATGCGGAAGGCATCGCCGAAAACTATGCGGCTGACCATAACATTGGTAAGCAGGGGATTGAGGGTTATTACGAAGCGCTGCTGCACGGTAAGCCGGGTTATCAGGAAGTGGAAGTGGATAATCATGGCCGCATTGTGCGGGTGCTGAAAGAGGTACCGCCGGTCGCGGGTAAAAACCTGACGCTGACGCTGGATCTGCACCTGCAACAGTATGTGGAAAGCCTGCTGGCGGGGCAGCGTGCGGCGCTGCTGATTGAAGATCCGCACGACGGCTCCGTGCTGGCGATGGTCTCCAGCCCCAGCTACGATCCCAATCCGTTTGTGAAAGGCATCAGCTATCAGGCCTATAAAAAGCTGCTACAGGATAAAGACCTGCCGCTGATTAACCGCGTCACGCAGGGACTCTATCCGCCCGCCTCCACGGTGAAGCCTTACATGGCGATGTCGGCGCTGCTGACTCATGTGATTACGCCGCAGTCGCAATTCTTTGGCGCACCCACCTGGACGCTGCCAGGCACGGACCGGCGCTATCGCGACTGGAAAAAAACCGGGCACGGCATGCTGGATGTGACGCGGGCAATCGAAGAGTCCGCCGATACCTTTTTCTACCAGGTGGCGTTCATGATGGGCATTGATCGCATTCACACCATGCTCAGCCAGTTTGGCTATGGTAAATCGACCGGTATCGATCTGAATGAGGAGTACAGCGGTTTACTGCCGAGCCGTGAGTGGAAGCAGAAGGTGCATAAAAAGGCCTGGTATCAGGGTGATACAGTGTCGGTTGGCATTGGGCAGGGTTACTGGATTGCAACACCCATTCAGATGGTGAAAGCGATGGTGGCGCTGATTAATAACGGTCGGGTCATTGCCCCCCATCTGCTGGAGAAAACCCAGCGCGGCACGCTGGTGGAGAACTATCATCCGCAGCAGCATGAAGCGCAGATTGGCGATCCTCATTCACCTTACTGGTCGCTGGTACGCCACGCGATGTTTGGCATGGCTAACGCACCCAACGGCACCGGTTATAAATATTTCCACACGGCACCCTATGGCATCGCTGCGAAAAGCGGGACGTCGCAGGTGTTCAGCCTGCGCCAGAACCAGACCTATAACGCGAAGATGATACCGGTACGGTTGCGTGACCATATCTTCTATACCGCCTTTGCGCCGTTTAATGACCCGAAAGTGGCGGTAGCGTTAATCCTGGAGAATGGTGGCAACGAAGGGATTACTGCGGCACCCGTAATGCGGGCGATTCTGGATCATATCTTTATCCCGCCGGTGCCAGAAGCGCCGGTTCAGGCAACACCTTAAAAGGGGGCGGTTGCCCCCGCAGAGCGTCAGACTTTAAGCGTTTTGGTCACCTGGCCGATGGCGCGTACTACATCCGTTGCGCCTTCACGGATTTCCGCAATCACGCCGCCCGCCTCCTGGGCCAGCTGTACGCCCTGATCGGCGCGCTTCAGGTTGGATTCAATCCCTTTCAGTGCCCGGCTCGCCAGCTGATGGTTTTGCTGTATCCGATTTTCGATGTCGGTGGTGGCGCGATTGATGTTTGCTGCCAGCGTGCGGACTTCATTAGCCACTACCGCAAAGCTGCGGCCATGGGTTCCGGCCCGTGCCGCTTCAATAGCGGCATTCAACGCCAGCAGGTTAGTCTGATCGGCTATCCGGCGGATGCCTTCTACAATCGCGCCGATACGCTCTGAGGATTCACTCAGTCCGGTAATATCACCGGAGATCCCCTGCAGTTCACCCGCCATGGCGTTCATGGTCTGCACGCTGCTGGCGATAACATCGGCACCCAGCTTTGTGCTTTCATCCGTTTGCAGCGCGGTGTGATAAGCCCGCTGTGCCGCATCATGTTCCTGCTGATTCTTTTCCACCTGCGCGGTCACATCGGTGGCGAATTTCACGATTTTGTAGAGCCTGCCCTGTTCGTCAAACACCGGGTTATAGGTGGCGCGCAGCCAGATAGTCTCACCCCGTTTATTGACCCGTGGAAACTGACCTGAGACAAATTCGCCGCGGTTCAGCTGCTGCCAGAACTCGCTATATTCGCGGCTGTCGCGCAGCGCCTGCGAGCAGAAGCGGCGGTGGTGAACACCTTCTACCTCCTCACGACGATAACCCATGGTTTTCAGGAAGTTGTCATTGGCTTTCAGCACTTCACCTTTGAGGTTAAAAGCGATTACCGCCATCGACCGTTCTATGGCGGTGGTGATGGCGCGCTGCTCCTGCGCATCGTTGATATGATCGGTGATGTCGGTTGCCAGTTTGACGATTTTAATCACCCGGCCATGGCGGTTCTGCACCGGCACATAGTTGGCTTCGAGCCATACCGGTCGGCCGTTTTTCGCCACGCGCAGAAACTTATCGCTGAAGCTTTCGCCCCGGTTCAGTCGCAGCCAGAAATCCTGGTAGTCCCGCGACTCAAGCTGCTCTGCGGTACAAAACAGGCTGTGGTGCTGGTCTTCGATCTCCGCCAGTGTGTAGCCCATGCGCGCCAGAAACAGCGCATTCGCGCTGAGAATGGAGCCATCGGGGGAGAATTCAATCATGGCGATGGAGCCGTTGAGAGAGCTCAGCGTTGCCGCTGAGTGTGAACGCTTCTGCCAGCTGTGACGGGAAGCGATACCTGATGTAATGGTGGAAAACATGGCGATCCTTATTATTAGTGTTGGTCTCGCATGCTATATCGGCAATTTCGCGTCACAATGCAGACTCTGCCTGCCTTCTGACTAAAATATATCCGGCCAACAGAGAGGTTTATGGCGGCAGGTCAGACCCACTCTTTGGGTTGATGGAAAAGCGGTCAGTCGATTTGATTTTGGTGAAAAGCGTTTGACGCTGCCGGGCCGCTTTGGTTTAATGCGCCCCGTTGCCCGAATAGCTCAGTCGGTAGAGCAGGGGATTGAAAATCCCCGTGTCCCTGGTTCGATTCCGGGTTCGGGCACCATCTT